>CAZUTZ010000363.1:0-2428 GCA_964623655.1 uncultured Wenzhouxiangella sp. | reverse complement strand
CAATCAAGCTACCGACTACCCGACACCTTCCATCTCAATGAACCTGGCGATATCCGACGCGGCTCTATCGTGTTCGAGGTGCCTGCGGCAGCCCTGGACGCTCTGCAGCTGAACTATTACCACATCGAATATGCGCCGATTCATCTGGACATCCGCGCCCATCAAAACGGCAGCTGGCAGCCGCAGGTAGAGAACCTGCAGCAAAACCAGTTCGTGGAACTGGGCACGACCGGGCTGCGCTCCATAGCCGCTGGCCCCACTGATTTCCATGGGCAGGCGCTGCAACATGTAATCGTGGATCTGGTCGGCAGGAGCCGGCTGACGAGAACCAATCCAGCCATACACTTTGATCGCAACGCCGATCCGGAAGACGAAGTCGAAACGCCCAGAGTGATGCTGCTGCCCTACGCCGATCAGCACTTGCAGCTGGTCACCGCGCAGGGATACGCCTATGTGGCCGACTGGGAGCTGAGCGAGCTAGCGCGCACACCGATATTCCTGCCGGATCAATTGAGCGGCGGAGAAGTGGTGTTCACCATCCCCGCCGAAATCCAGGACTACGAGTTTGTCGCCTACTTTCCCAACCTGGGCACCATCAGCGATGGTCTGGCAGGCTTTCTCGACGAGATGAGATTCCCGCTTGATGCACAGCCTCTGGTCTATGACGAATATCCGGTGCTGATTGACTTCGAGCTGGAGGATTTGGCGGTTGTCGCCAGCGGGATCAAAACAGTACAGGAGTGGCCTGGGGTCGCTGCCGGTCCGGATGAACGCATCGTGCTGGCCGACTTTATCATTGTCAACGAGACAGACGATCCGGGGTTCTGGGATATGAACACCCGGATCGGCCTGACTCTGGAAGGTGAGCGACGACGCCGCACCCAAGCTGCCCTGACCGATGACCATGGATGGCCCTTGGCCAACCCGATACACCTGCCGCCGGGCGAGCCTCGACGCCTTCGCCACGCCTTCATCGTGCCAGCCGCCCACCACTCAGCGCAGGTCGATGTGCGCGGCGTTTCCGGTAATCCCACGCGCGAGATCAGCTGGAGCGGCGGTCAACCTTGACTCAGCCGGCCGGCTCGATTCGGTAGACGCCGGACTCGGACTCATCGGTCACCACATAAAGCAGGCCGTCCGGGCCCTGTCGCACATCTCGAATCCGCCCGACCTCACCGCTCAGGATGGGCTCGACTGACGCGACCTCGCCCTCATCAAAGGTCACTCTATGGACCTCTTCGAGCAGCAGCATGCCGGCAAACAACTGACCCTGCCAGTCTGGAAATGCATCACCGTTATAAACACTGAGACCAGACGGTGCGCTGGACTCCTCCCAGATGAAATCCGGTGCGGTCACGCCCGCTGCCGAGCGACCGATGCCAATCATTTCATCCGAGCTGTATTCAGTGCCGTAGGCCACGTGCGGCCAGCCGTAGTTGTGACCCGGCAAGACTCGATAGAGCATGTCTCCACCGGATGGACCGTGACCGCTGGCCCACACCTCGCCGGTGTTCGGGTGGATCGCCAGGCCCTGGTTGTTGCGGTGACCGAATGAAAAGATTTCCGGGCGCAGGTTGCCCGGCGCGACACCCACAAACGGGTTGTCTTCGACAGCGCCACCATCCTCGTTCAAACGGATGATGCTGCCGATGGCGTTGGTCAGATCCTGCGCCGGGTAACGCAGGCCGCGATCACCGATGGTCATGAGCACGGTCCCATCGCCTGGAAAGGCAATCCGCGATCCGTAGTGACGGCCAGGATTGGTGCGCGGCATCAGCGCATACAGCGTTTCCAAATCAACCAGCGCCGTGCCCTCATCATTCAGGCGCGCACGCGCCAGCGCCGGTCCGGTCCCGGCAGACGAACCGTCGGTTACGGCGTCCGGATCACCGGGGCTTGAGTAGGTGAAATAAATCCAGCCGTTCTGCTCGTAATCGGGATGCACTACAACGTCAAGCAATCCGCTCTGGCTGCCGCCTTCCGGCGCGGTCAACTGGTCTTCGTCAGAGTGAATGTTGGGCAGACCTTCCAGCCGGACGGCAGAATCACCGTCAACCAGCACCAGGCCACCCGGCCGTTCACTGACCAGCATGCGCCCGTCCGGCAACCAGGCCACGGCCCAGCCGTGCTCAATACCTTCCAGTACCTGCACAATACGAATATCGGCTGCCTCGGTCGCTCGGTCGGCCACGTGGCGCTCGACCACACGAGGCTCGGCCCACGCGGTTGAAGAGACCCATGCCAGGCCAGTGAATAAGCCGATCAACGGCACGATCCGATTCTTCTTCATGGCTTTTTGGCTTTCTTGGAAGTGGCACTTCACCGTAACCAACGGAAGTTAAGGCCGTGACAATCCCGCCCGCACGGGACCTGCCGTCAGGTACTTCCTGCGCTACCCAGCTGAATCACTGGCGCGAAAAAAATCATC
>CAZUTZ010000362.1:0-2434 GCA_964623655.1 uncultured Wenzhouxiangella sp. | reverse complement strand
GCCGAGACGGCAATGACGATCCCGGTCAGGACCAGCGCCTGCGGCACCGGGTCGGGCGCGCCGTCAAGCGGCCGCGCGGCAGTCACCATGAGCACAAAGATGGCGTTGCCCATGATGTTGATGGCAAACAGCTTGCGCATCAGATGCCGGGCGACGATGAGGCCGTAAACGCCGATTCCGAACAGCACAGCCGCGGCGAAGACATACAGCCCAAACCCAGCGACGGCAAGCTCAGCCATGAACATCCCTCTTGAGCCCGTCGGCGTCGGCAAACAGCAAAATCAGGGTGACGGCAATCGAGACCATCATGGCCGTCTCGATCAGATAGATCGACCACAGTCCCGGCAGGCTCATAAGCGCCTGCCCGTAAAGTAGCGGCGACAGACCGAGCAGGATGAATGCGACCAGGCCGGCGAGAATGCCGAGGCGAACCAGCGGACCGGTGTGGGTGGTGCGCGAGACCCGGCCCGACAGCACCAGCAAGACGCCGGCAGCAGCCAGTACGGCACCGGCCTGGAAAGCTCCGCCCGTTTCATGGGTGCCGGCGCGCAACAGATGAATCGCAACCAGAATGGTCAGCGGAATCACCACCGCGAGCAGGGCGCCTATGAGCGGGGTTTCCGGGTGGCCGGTCCGGGCCGACGCACTGCTTTTCCCCGTGCTGGCGACGGCGCGTGCGGCCAGTAGTGCGGTCAGCAGCACCGCGATTTCCAGCAGCGTATCCAGACCGCGAAACAGCAGCAGTACGCCGGTGATGGCGTTGCCCAGGCCGTATTCCGGCAGGGTTTGCAGCACTTGCTGGCCGGCTTCCCCGGCCGGGTTGTCGCTCAGCAGGGCGCCCAGTCCGATCAGCCCGACCAGAAGCCCGGATCCGACCGCGATGGGAATGGCCAGTCTGAATGCCAGTTTGGGCGGCGACGGGACGCGGCGGTCATGATCGGCCGCAAGACGTCGGTAGGCGACCATCATCAGCGCGCCGGTCAGCCCGGCGCCGATGGCGGCTTCGGCCAGGGCCAGATCGGGCGCGCCGATCCGGGCCCAGGCCAGGGCCATGGTCAGGCCGAAGACCACGAAGTGAATGATGCCGCGGAACAGCGATGGCCCGGTAATGGCCTGAATCGCCAGGCCGACCAGGGCGAATACGATCAGCGCATCCAGCAGCAGCGGCATCATTGATGCGGCCTCTCCCGGTCTTTCAGCTCCTCGCCCTCGTGGGCATAACGCGCGATCAGATGAGCCGAAACGGTGGCGGCAAGCAGACCGATCAGCCAGATCAGCAGCAGGATGGAGGCCACTTGAGGCTGACCGTTGAGCACTGCCAGCCCGACGCAGACAAGAAACAGTCCCACGTTATCGGCCTTGGTCAGGGCGTGCAGACGGCAGAACACGTCGGGAAAACGCAGCAGGCCAACGGTCCCGGCCAGATAGAAGGCGCAGCCGGCCAAAAGGAAGCACAGCGCGATCAACTCCTGCAGGCTCAAAGCTCGTCCTCGTCGGCGCCGCTGGGCAGTCCGACAAAGGCCAGCGACAGGATGCTGGCCAGCATGACAAACAGCAAAGCCACGTTGCGCAGCGCTGCCATGTCCATCCACTCGGCCATGAGCAGAAGGACAGCCACCGTGGTGGTGCTGAACAGCAGTGCGGCCAGCATGCGGTCGGCCAGGGTGGGGCCGCGATAAACGCGCAGCATGCCGGCGACCAGATTGAGCAGCAGGAACACCGCCATGCCGGCGAGGACTGAGTCCATCATAGGCGCTTCTCCGCGGCCCGGAATACCCAGCTCAGCATGCGCTCCAGGCGCTCAACCGAGGCCACCGCCGACGGCGTCAGGGCATGGACATTCAGGACGTGGCGATGTTCGTGCAGGCGCACGCTCAATGTGCCCGGCAGCAGGCTGACCAGGCTGGTCAGCAGGGTGGTCGGCAAGCCGGACGGCAACTTGATTTCATAGGGCTGGAATACCGGCTCGATCTTGACGGCCGGGTGCAGCGCCCGCCAGGCCACGTCGCTGCCACCCTTGATCGATTCCAGCAGGAAGAACCCGGCGAATGCCAGCCAGCGCAACGGCTGCCAGGGATAGGGCTGGCCGCCGGCGAAATAGGTGCCGGCTGCCGCAGCCAGAAGCGCCGTGGCCAAACCCAGGACCAGGCCGTTGAGGCCGTTGAGCGCCATCCAGACCAGTAGCAGCAAACCGGAGCACTGGGCAAACCACAACGCCGAGGCGCCGTGGCGTCTTCCGACTTGCTGATCGGTGTCTTTTGCCATTGAATTGGCCTCAGACCTCGATTCCAGGCCGTCGTCAGGCTGGTTGAGGTCCCCTCCGCTGACTCTCGTCTATCATAGCAGCCCGCCAACGCAGACCGCTGTTTTGTGAGCTCTTACATCCTGATCCTGATCCTGATTCTGCTTGGCTGGTTGCTGGCGCGTTTTCGCG
>CAZUTZ010000361.1:0-2436 GCA_964623655.1 uncultured Wenzhouxiangella sp. | reverse complement strand
CTCTGGATGACAAGCGCATCAACCAGCGTCAGTACGCCATCGTTGATTTTGTCCTGAAGGATGGCCGGGCCATATCAAATCATGCCTGTCCCAGGAACGTCGCTTGTTTTTGACACACGAACATCAGTGAATTACCATTATTTGCGCCTAGTAATTCATATTGCCGTAAGCAAAGCGAGTGCCGTAAATGAGAAGCACGATTACAGAACGGGGCCAGACCGTCATTCCGGCTGCCATCCGGCGCGAGCTGGGCCTTTCTCCGGCCGACCGACTGGAATGGGTTTTGACCAATGAAGGCCTGCGCGTCATTCCGGTCAAAGCCGATCCGATCGATGCGCTGCGCGGGCGCGGGCCAGGCGGCAGTGTCGAACGACTGCTGGCTGATCGCAAGGCCGACCGCAGCGTGGAATGAGGCATTTCCTGCTCGACACTTCGGCCCTGCTGGCTCTGCGTGACGACGAACCGGGTGCTGAACGGGTGGCCAGCTTGATCAGGAACACCAATGTGCAATGCCATGCTTGCTTCATGACCCGCATGGAAGTGTTGTATCGGGCATGGAAAGATGAGAATGAGCTGGCCGGCAAGCTTGCCTTGCAGCAATGCCTGGCCCTGCCGCTGAACTGGGTGGAGTCCAGCGATGAACTGTTGCTGCAGGCGGCTGAGCTGAAGGCCGGTTATTCAATTTCGGTGGTCGATGCCTGGATCGCCGCGGTTGCCATGCGCGTCGGGGCGATACTGGTTCACAAGGACCCGGAGTTCGAGACATTGGCGATCGAGCAGGAATCGCTGCCGTTGAAGCCCAGGCAGTAAGCGGTCTCCTTCAAGGATCAAGGCCTGGCTGGCCGAGGTCGTCGAGCATCAGCAGCATCCACCTGATCAAGGCGATCAAGCACGGCCAGTGCCGCACTCCGGTCGGCCTGAGCAGCCCAGGTATGGAATCGGCTTTCAGCATCAAAACTCGCGACCGCCTGGACGCTCAGCTCCTCCATCAGCTTGTTGACACTCAAGCCTCGATGCTTCGCCAGGACCTTGAGTCGTTCCGCCGTGTCATCCGGTAACCTGATGGTCAATGTGCTCATTTCACTTCCTCCAGAAATCTTGCGGGGCTGCGGATACGCAGTCCAGGCCAGGCCAACTCCGATCTCTCGAAATCACGAGTATTGTGGGTAACGATGAATTCCGCGCCGCCGGCAACGGCTAACTCCACCAAGTGATTGTCACCCTCCTCGCGGAGATTGGGGCGCCAGCCAAAATAAACCGACACCCATTGTCCTGATGCCGCCAAGGCGGCCAAAGCGGTTCGGCAATCGCCGGCGTCAACATCGAGATCTCGAATCTGACGGGCCAACAGATCCTCGAAAACCAGACCGGCAAGGCAAGAGAATCGAAAACCCCGGCCAGTGGCCGTACAATTTCAGTCTGATAATTTTGCAGGGTGCATGATGACCACGCGTATCCGAGACGAAAGGATTGAATTTCGCACGACCTCGGAGCTAAGGCTTTTGGTTGATCGTGCGATCAAGGCGACAGGCGGCAACCTGACCGATTCCGCGGAAGCCAGCTTGACACTCGCGGCGCAGCGGGTGTTGGCAGATCGGGAACAATTCACCCCTTAACACCAGACGCTTTGGCCGAGTGGGAGGCCGTCAACAACCGCCCAGCAAGAGACCTGCCCGGCTTGCGCGCACTCATGAAACGTCCTACTCCGTTTGCCGAGTGAAATACCAGGCACCGGCGCTGCTGGCGCGCCATCATCAACTGGAAGACTTCACCTGCTGCTTTTGCTCAAGGACATCAAACGGACCCTGGCGGTAGATTTCAGCTGATTTTGTGGCCAAGGCTGAAAGCCTGGGGCAGGTCTGGATGAAGGGCGTGGCTGGCGACGTAGCGCGCTGGATCTTGCGCGAAGGCCCAAGCTGAATCCGGCCGCAGACTCAACGCGACAAAATTCCCGATCAGCGCAAAGCCAATCAGGACGTTCTGACACCAAACCCGCAAATACCCTCATCCAGCCCGTCCTTCGGGCTTGATGCTGGCATCGGTTTCGTCATGGTACATTCTACCCAGCCTATATTCCTATTTAGAATTCCCATGAAAACAGTGAACGTTAGCGGCTTGAAGAACAACCCCAGCGAGGCCCTGCGCCAGGCGCGGGAGGACTTGGTGCTGGTGATGAACCGCAATCGCCCGGATGCCTTGATGGTCAATCTTGAGCGAACAGGGGCACTGGACATGGCCGGGGTGCGCACAGCGTTGGCTACAGCGCTTTTCAAGGAAGGCGAACTGGCGCTCAGCCGGGCGGCAGCAGTGGCTGATATGACGCTGTCGGACTTCATCAGCCACCTGTCGCGCTTGGGAATATCCGTCATCCGCCAAAAACCCACGGAAGTCAAGGAAGATATGGAGTCGCTGGATCAGTGGCTGGCCTCGTAGTAA
>CAZUTZ010000360.1:0-2440 GCA_964623655.1 uncultured Wenzhouxiangella sp. | reverse complement strand
AGGACTCGAACCTGCAACCGCCGGCTTAGCATACCAACTACCGCTTTCGCGGCCCACGACCCAATCGGCCGGGGTTTGTGGTCTGGACTATCTCTTCGCCATCTCAGGCGCTGCACGTATAGTCTCTACGGAACCCGACGAAAGTCTTTCGCGAAGCGAACTCCCCGCGACTGACCATTCTTGGTCGCCTCTACCCTCAGACAAGCCGAAAAGCCAAATTGACCGGGATCCAAGTAGTAGCATTCATCAGTATCCGGACAATACACGCAAATGAGGTCGATTTCGTCTTTATCGACCGGCACGCTGTGGGTACCGTGCTTATCCGCCCAAGAACCCCGAAACTTCAGTTCCAGCTTTCCGGTGCGGTCCAGCTTGCGATGTTTGACCTGAATCCGAACGAAGCATCCTCCTCGGTACGCCACCAAATCAAACGGGGCGTGCTCGGTCATTGGCTGCAGGATCATAAATCCCTGCTCGAACAAGTCCAACTGAGCCTTCAAGACTCCCAGGTCACCTTTTTCCTTGGTGTGATGCATGGCAGCGTCCAGCATTTATCGCCCACATCATACTCCATCGGCCAAGGTAACCGACGGTTTCCACGGGATTGCCATCGGCTAACCGAGATTGCCGTTAAGGTTTCCCCGTTACGGTGCAGTCCACCCTGTCGGTTCCGTTTCCCGACAGGGGCTCCTTTTGTCACGCAGCCCAACGGACCACGCTGCTCAAAGGCCGATGCTCTATCCAGTTGAGCTACGGGCGCCAAAAACGTTAAATCTGGTCGGGGCGGCAGGATTTGAACCTGCGACCTACTGCTCCCAAAGCAGTTGCGCTACCAGGCTGCGCTACGCCCCGCATCTTAGCCGATCAATTGTAGTCGCAAAGCCAAGCACGGTCAATTCGGCGCACCATCGCCAACCGGCGTGGCCCGGGTCAATTGGGCTTGTGGCGCTGATCCGGCGCGCAGACCACCGGCTCGGTACCCGCATCATCGAGATCGGCCCAGGGTTCACGCGGCGCCTCGGTGCGCTCGCCCATGCGCGCAGCGAAGCGTTCCTCGTGCAGCGAGCGCACGAGACCAAGCAACATGCCGAGCATGATGACCGAAAACGGCAGTGCCGCCATGATGACCGCTGACTGCAAGGTTTCCAGCCCACCACCGAGCAGCAGGACTGCCGTCAGCACGGCCAGAATCAGGCCCCACAGAATGCGGTGAAAAGTCGGTGGCTCCGGGTCGCCGCCGGACAGAATGGTGTTGATGACCAGTGTGCCGGCGTTGGCCGAGGTGATCAGGTAAGTGGCGATCAGGACCACCAAACCCACCGAGACCACAACGCCGACTCCGCCCAGTCCAAGACCTTCGATAGCCACAAACAAGGCCGAGGCAACATCCTGATTGACCGCCTCCGTGATACCGCCCTCCCCGAACAGTTCCTGGTAAAGCGCGGTTCCGCCAAACAGCCCGATCCAGATCACCGTAATCACGGTTGGCACCAGCAAAACCCCGGCCACGAATTCGCGGAAGGTGCGCCCGCGCGAAATCCTGGCAATGAACATGCCGACAAACGGCGACCAGGCCATCCACCAGCCCCAGAAAAACACCGTCCACTCCGCCTGCCAACCGTCTTCGTGGGTGGCGTTGGTATAGAAGGTCATGTTCAGCAAGTTGGCGATGTAGCCGCCGGCCGATTCAACGGTCAGGCCGATCAGGTACTGGGTCGGGCCGAAAATCAGCAGAAAGGCGACGACGGCGATGCTCAACCAGAAGTTCAGCTCCGAGAGCAAACGCACGCCGCGCTTGACGCCGGAAACCACGGACGCGGTAGCCACCGTCATGATTGCGACAATGATGATCATTTGCAGGGTCAGCGAGGCCTCCAGCCCGAAAACCGCGCCCATTCCGGCATTCATCTGCTGCACGCCAAGCCCCAGCGTCGTGGCGATCCCGAATACGGTGGCAAAGGCCGCAAGGGTATCCACCGCGTCCCCGGCCGCCCCCGAGGTGCGGGATCCAAGCAACGGCTGCAGACCTGAGCGAATCGTCAGCGGCATATCCCGGCGATACGCAAAATAGGCCAGCACCAGCGCCACGAAAGAAAAAATCGCCCATCCATTCAGACCCCAGTGGAAAAAGCTCAACCGCATGGCCACCTGCGCGGCCTCCGGTGTCATGCCTTCGGCGACGAACGGATTGTCCTGGAACTGGAGCACCGGCTGCGCCACGGCCCAGAACAGAATGCCCACCCCGGTTCCAGCCGCAAACAGCATCGCCACCCAGGAGAAAAAAGCGAATTCCGGCTGCTCGTTGTCCTGTCCGAGGCGCACATTTTTATATCGCCCTACACCCAGCCAGATCATGAAAAACAGCAGCACGGCCACCACCATCACGTAGTACCACTCGAGGAACGGATTCAAGAGGCCTCGCGCCGCCGATAATGCCGTA
>CAZUTZ010000359.1:1452-2441 GCA_964623655.1 uncultured Wenzhouxiangella sp. | reverse complement strand
ATCTTCATTGGCCAGGAGCCACAGGCGCGGCACTGGGGCCACCAGGCGACGGCGCCACTGGGCCGGGATCAATCCGGCCAGCTCGGCACCCCACCAGCGCATGAAAGCGGCCAGCGGGCTGACCTCGTAGCGCGCGCGTAATGTTTTGAGCGCTTCACCGATTTGGCCGTCTTGCGCCATTATTCCTCCACCTGTTCTTGCCAACGGAGTACGCGAAAGGGCCGCCCGCGCGAGGTGTTACCCAAGGCCACCGTGGCTTCCAATACAGTCCATGCGCCCTGCTCCAGTTCTGCCCGTGCCCGAATGCGGTAGGCCTGGCCGCGACTGCGCAGGCTCACCATCTGGCCGGTCGGCATCATCAGCGCGTTCAGGTCGGCCGGGTGATGTTGCTCGCGCTCGGTCACAAACAGCTCGGCCAGCTCCCGGTCCATATCGGGCAACAAGGCCAGAACACCAGCGGGCGCAAACGCCGGGTTCACCTGCGCCTGACCATGCACGGTCAACAACTCCTCAATCTGCGTGTACAGCTCCCAGGTCATGCCGATGACTTGCTGCAGTTCTTCGACTGACCCAAAATCCTCGTTGGCCGGCCCATAAGGATAACCGGCCGCGAGGTATTCGTCGATTTCAGCGCCGTACAAGCGGGGCAGATCGTCCGGGTCTCGCCAATCGGCGATGGCGGCGGCCAGATGCAGCGCCTCGATCTCCTCGACACCGTTGGCCATGAACAGTTCAACCAGGAACTGCTCGTCGGCCTGATTCAGGTCAACCCGACCCGACTCATCGGAAATGCGGATTTCCACTTCAGCCTCACCGAAACGGATGGTGTAGGGGCGACCGTCAGCAACCCAGCGCGTTTCCATATCAGGGTTGCGCAGCTCAAAAGCGGCCCTGTGAATACCGGCTTCGGCGGCGTAGCGTGCCGCCGTGGTATCGAATAGGTACCGGGCTTGCAGGGTTTCTGTCCGGGTGAGCACCGCGTAGACTCC
>CAZUTZ010000359.1:0-1442 GCA_964623655.1 uncultured Wenzhouxiangella sp. | reverse complement strand
GATAACGATCGTCAAAAGCACCAGGACCCAAAGCACGACGATCAACGCGATGCCACGGCCGCGAGCCAGACCTGCAAGTTGCAGCTTCACCGCCGCCTCCTAGGCTGGTGACGACCACGACCGATGATGAGGGCATCCGCTCTGACCTCTCCGGACCGCTGCCCAGAACCACCGCCATCCACCAGCACCGGCGTCACCAGCTCCGGCCAGGCCAGACCGTTGTCGCGGTTCATGTCGATGTTGAGACCCACCGCCAGCGGCAAGCGCTCGGGCGTTTCCCAGAAATCGGCCCAGAATGGCTCCTGGTCTTCAGGATCCATATCGAGAAAGAAGAACCCGCCGCCGCGCAGGCCCTCGAGCAGAACAACCGCATCACTGTCTTCCAGATCGCCCGGCAGGTATCCATTGAGCAGGGCAAACTGAAAGACCAGATCCAGGCCGTCGTTGCCGCGCTCAAGACTGAACTGCTGCACATACGGGCCGCCGTAGCTGAGATAGCCCGGCATCGGCGCGACAAAGCGGACGCGTTGTCCCTCACCCTCGAAACGGATCTGCGGTGCCTCTACATCCTGCTCGTCTTGTTCAATAATCAGCGGCCGGGCCTGGCTGAGCTGGGTACGCACAAACTGGTGGGTGACGCGCAGGCGATTGGTTTCTTCAATCAGATGCTCGCCGCTGGTTGTGGCCCGGATGCTGGCCCGAAAACCACCGTAGGCCATGGCCATGATCAGGGCGACCAGCGTGATGGCCAGCATGACCTCGATCAGGGTAAACCCCGCGACACGGCGGCCGGGTGCGTTCATCGCCCTTGTGCCCACTGGCGCTCTTCCCAGTTGATATCCACCGCGCGCAGGGTCTCGAACACCGCCTCCCGGGTCGGATTCTCACCCCATTCCACGGTCAGGCGCAGCTCATACAGGGCGACCGGCAGATCCAGCGGGTCCAGGCCGCGGTCGTCGAAGACCTCATGTTCGCGCACCTCCAGCGTCCAGCTGAAACGCTCGTCAAAGCGGCCACGGGTAGTGCCAGGCTCGAGCATGTTCTCCAAGCCGGCAACGTCAAGCACCGACTGGGCCCAGAGTGCGGCCTGGGTGAAGTCGCCGGCCCGTCGGGTGTTGCTCATGGACGTGGAGAGAATCTGCAGCGTGAGGCCAAACAGCAGGGCAAACACGGCAAAAGCCGCCATGACTTCGATCAGGGTGAAACCGCCTTGGCGGCCTGCTGGCCGGACGCTGGCGCTCACCAGTTGCGCTCCTGCTCGAGCCGGCGGTCGCGGCTGATTTCTCCGGTCAGCCAGGCCACGCTGATGTGCCACTCGCGTTCCTGATCATGCAGCACGATGCTGCCGCCGGTGGAAGCGCCATCGGGATAAAAGCGGATATTACCAACGCCCTCGCCGGTCAGCTCGGAGCGGGCCGTGTTCATGGTGATTTCCAGGCCCT
>CAZUTZ010000358.1:0-2442 GCA_964623655.1 uncultured Wenzhouxiangella sp. | reverse complement strand
GGCATTGGCTGCAGGCCCCGGAAGTGCAGGCATGGGCGCTCCACCTTCGATCAGCGTCACGGCCGAAGCGGCCAGCCCGAAGGCCGCCAGCATGCGGCGCACCTCGGCCAGCTTTTCGTCGAGCAGCTTCCGGCTGAGTGAATCCAGCGGGCGATGGGCTTGCAGCACCACCGACGAAAAACCCAGGGCCAGGGCGGCGATCCAGAGTTCTTCGCCGAACGCGCTCAGCGGCTCGACCACTAAGTGCGGATCCGGCGCACCAGGCTCGGACGGCGCCTGATTGCTGACCAGCAGCGGACCTGCTTGGTCCATGCCATCCGCAGCCCGTTGGCGCAGCGCCGCCAGCAACACGTCGCGCTGGGGCTTAACAAAGCTTAGAGCTCCTGTGGGGCAGGCGAGGGTACAGCTGCCGCAGCCCTGACAAAGATACGGGTTGACCTCGATTTTCTGACCACTCGACTGGATCGCCGCAGCGCCGCAAACGTCCAGACAACGCGTACAGCCGCTCTGGCCATAAGAATGGTGCGCGCAGATCTCGGGTTGGTACTGAAAATATCTGGGCTTGGAAAAGTTCCCGATCAGTGCTGCGGCGTCCTCGAGGGCCGGCCCAAGGTCCTGATACGGCTCGGTGCGGAAATATCCGAAAGGCAGGACGCCGCGCTCCATCAACGCAGTGGCCCCACAGTCGATAACCAGATCGAAGTGGCCGCTGCCCTTGGTGCCTAAACCCATGACGGGTTGATCATTCGGGTCCACCGCGCGGACCTGAAAGCGTCCCAACCAGCCCTGCAGATCAATCACTCGCCCGGGATGGATGCGCAAATCGTCGGGTGCTGCGTCGCTGTAGTGGGAAAAATCCCGACTCAGGCAAGCAGTGACTTTGCCCGCCCAAGGGTAGCGTCGGAGTTGGTCCAGCTGCCGAGCCGAGGGTTCGACAATCAGCAAATGGCCGGTCGCACTGTAGCGCACTGCACCAGACGCACCGCTATCTGCCCGACTGGTCTGGAGTTGCGCACTGCATGTGTGGCTTGAATCGATCACTGGACGGCTAACAAGTGAAAAACAAGCCGTCATTCTAACGACACGGCAACCATCGGCGAAAGCCAAGCCTGGCTCGCCGCTTCGCACCCGCTTGCAGCGCGCTATGGCCCAACCGGCGCCGCCTTCGATCAGGGCGCCCACCTCCGGACCATGACCGAGGTAAGCGTCGGCTAGGATGAGGCGTTTGAGCGCGTTGGCTGCCGAGTGCCGGCTCGCATGGCATGGCGGAACAGAATAATCTCCTAAAAATCAGGGTTTGTGCTGTGTCCAGATTGACCGATTTGCTGCGCCAAGGGGGAGGGGAAGGACCAGCGCCTAGCCGATGATCTGCGGCGGGAGTTTGCGCAGCTGAGCAAGCGGCGGGCGTTCGGGCTGAATTTTGAGCGCCATGTGCGGGAGTCGGTGGAGCTGCCGGGGCGGCCGGTGCGCAAGGGTGACAAGGTGCGCTTTCTGCCCGAGCGCGGGCAGTCGGCGACCGGGCTCGATCGGCGGTTGTGGCAGGTGATCGGGTTTCACAACGAAAAGGGGCAGCGCATCGCCGAGCTAAAAAAGCGCGCGCCGTGGCCGATCTCGTGGTAGTGACCGAATTCCGCGATCCGATCTTTCCGGGCCTGAAATCCGTCAGCTCCACAGTGCATTTGCCGTCATGCCGGCTGGTTGATATGGTTAACGATTTGCAGACAACCCTCAACATTGATGACCGAGTAATGCAGCGACTGCGGGAAGAAGCAGCGCGGCAGGGACGAACCATGTCCGAGCTCGTGGAGGCGGGCCTGCGGCGGGTGCTTGAGCAGCCGCCGGAGCACGCTGATGAGCAACCATCTCCGCTTCCGGTCTGGCACAGCGGCGGGGCGCAAGTCGATGTCGCCAATCGGGAAGTCCTGTACGCGCTGATGGACGCGAAGAGTTGAGTCGATCAACCACCCGCGCCGATATTTGTTATTGACACCAACGTCTTGCTTTACGCCGCCGATGCCGACAGCGAGTTTCACGAGGCCTGTCGGAGCTTCATCGAACGTTCGCCCAGCCAGGCCGCACGCTGGTTCCTGATCCGGGGCATGTGTTACGAAGACCTGCGCGTGGCAGCCATCCCCCTATTAACCGGCATCGCTGGAGCAGTCTGTCGGCCTGGTCCTTTCTCAAGAGCTTGGTCGAGACCCCCGCCGTCAGCCTGCTGACGCCCACGCAGCGGCATGCGGCGATACTCCAGCAGTGCCTGAACGAGCTGCCGGAAGCCCGGGGCAATCTGATGCACGATCTGCACACGGCGGCGTTCATGAGAGACATGGGTTGATTGGTACCGAAAAATGGTACTATGAGGCCATGAGGAAGAGGCACCGCAAAACCCTGGAAGCCATATTCACGCGCCCTGCCAGCGGAAACGTCCAATGGCGGGACATT
>CAZUTZ010000357.1:0-2458 GCA_964623655.1 uncultured Wenzhouxiangella sp. | reverse complement strand
CTCGGACAAGCAGAATGCCCGCATCGAGCATGACAGGGCGCTTGCGCGCGTGATGACTGCGGTACTGAAGGACGACACAGAGTTGTTCAAGCAGTTTATGGACAACGAGGGCTTTCGGCGATGGATGACGGATACGGTCTTCGGCTTGACCTATGGGGCTAAGGGCGTGGGAGGTTCTTCAAGCCAGCGAATCTAGGTGGTCGCATTCAAGGCGAGCGGTGTTTCTGGCGCTCATTCGCGGATAGCCTGAATCTGGAATAGAGCTTCAAAGACTACGATCGCTTAGAGACCGGTACTTGCAGACAGTTAGTACCCTGCCTCGTGCACCAGGCCGCGCAGCAACGCATTGGGCAGAACCGCATCGTCCCAGTCCATGGCCGGCTCGCCAATGCGCACGATCACCAGCTCGGCGCTGGGGATGACGTAAACCCGCTGGCCGCCGACGCCGTCGAGGAAGACGACGTCCGGCGCAAGATAGGGTTCGGAGTGCTTCGCTTCCAGCCCGCTCAGGCGGTTGTAGCGGCGCACGCCGTCGGCCGGCGAGCCCAGCCAGAGCTGCAGGCCGTAGTTCGGGTTGGCGGTCGAGCTGTTTTTCATTTCGGCGACCCAGCCATCGGGCAGAGTCCGGCGGCCGTCGACTTCGCCGTCATCGAGCAGCAGCGCGCCGACCTGCAGCCAGGCCGGGGCGCTGGCCAGCAGGCAGCAGAAGGTCCGCGCCGTGCCGTCTTCCCGGTCCAGCCACACGGCCGCATCCGGCGCGCCCATCGGCTGCCACAGGCGGGCCGACAGATAGTCGGCGTAACGCTGGCCCACGGCGCGGGCCAGCGCGATGCCGAGGATCTGGGAGTTGAAGTTGATGTACTGGAAATCCTCGTCCGGTGGACCTTCGGCCGGGAGCTCAAGGGCCAGGTTTTCGATGTCGGTGCCGAGCACCAGGCGCATGCCGCGGGAAAACGGCGAGGGTCGGAAGGCTTCCACCTTCAGTCCGCTGGACATGGTGGCCAGCTGGCGCAGGGTGATGGCGCCGCGCGCATCGTCGGACCACTCGCTGATGTAGCGACCGACCGGGTCATCCAGGCTATCGATATGGCCGTCCTCGATGGCCAGTCCGAGCAGCATGGCCAGCACGGTCTTGTGCATGGAAGCGGTATCGAAGCGGCTGTCGGGACCGAAGCCGTTCCAGTAGCGCTCGAGCACCAGGGCGCCGCGATGCTGCACCAGCAGGGCGTGGCTTTCTGCGCCTTCGGCGTACTCGATGACTTCCTGCAGGGCTTCGGGTGCGATGCCTTCAATGACGTCTTCGCGCAGGCGCAGATCGCCGCCGGACACCGTCTCCTGCGGCTGGCGCCAGTCGACGGCTGCCGGGTCCAGGCTTTGCATCGAGGTTGCGAAGCGGTTCCAGAACAGGGGATCGGAGAGGTACAGCCCGATGCCGATCAGCCCCAGCAGTGCGGCCAGGATCAACAGCGCCTTACGCATGACTTTGCCTCCGAGGGGAGGGGCTGAGATTGATGCGCTTCGCCAAGGTTGGCTTGCCTGCCTTTGTGTACTTTGAGTTTTGCATGGTCAAGCCGCTTCCACCTCTTCGCCGATAAAGCCACCGCTCTGGTGCGACCACAGCCGAGCATAAAGCCCGTCGGCTTCCAGCAGTTCGGCATGGCTGCCCTGCTCGACGATGCGCCCGTCGTCGATCACCACCAGCCGATCCATCGCCGCGATGGTCGACAGGCGATGGGCAATCGCGACCACGGTCTTGCCCTGCATCAGCCGGTACAGGCTGTCCTGAATGGCGGCCTCGATTTCCGAGTCCAGTGCGCTGGTCGCTTCGTCCAGGACCAGGATCGGCGCGTCTTTAAGCATCACCCGGGCGATGGCGATGCGCTGGCGCTGGCCGCCGGACAATTTGACCCCGCGCTCGCCGACGTGCGTATCCAGCCCGGTGCGCCCCGAAGGATCACTCAAGCCCTCGATGAAGTCCCAGGCCTCTGCGCGTTTGGCCGCGGCGATGATCTCGGCATCCGTGGCGTCGGGCCGGCCGTAGCGAATGTTGTCGCGCACCGAGCGGTGTAAGAGCGAGGTGTCCTGGGTGACCACGCCGATCCGGGCGCGCAGGCTGTTCTGGGTCACGCCGGCAATGTCCTGACCGTCGATCAGAATCCGTCCGCCTTGCGGCTCGAAAAAGCGCAGCAGCAGGCTGACGCTGGTCGACTTGCCGGCGCCGGAGCGACCGACCAGGCCGATTTTTTCACCCGGCCGGATGACCAGGTTGAGATCCTCGATCACCTTCTTGGCAGGCCCGCTCTGGCCGGGGTAGGCGAAGTCCACCGACTCGAAGCGGACTTCGCCGCGCGGCACTTCGAGTTCGAAAGCGTCGGGATGATCGCGCACGCGATGCGGCCGGGACAGGGTGTTGATGCCGTCCTGCACCGTGCCGATCTGCTCGAACAGGCGCGCCATT
>CAZUTZ010000356.1:0-2463 GCA_964623655.1 uncultured Wenzhouxiangella sp. | reverse complement strand
CGCAAGCTCAAACTGACGGCCATCGGCAATTCCACCGGCGTGGTGCTGCCCAAGGAGCTGCTGGAAAAGCTGCGCGTTCAGCGCGGGGATGAGCTGACGGTGCTGGAAACGCCGGACGGGATCACGTTGACGCCGTTCGATCCGGTGTTTGCCTCGCAGATGGACGTTGCAGAGAAGGTCATGCGCCGCCGCCGTAATCTGCTCAAGAAACTCGCGGAGTAGGTCGTGTCGCCCTGGATCTGTATCTCGGCGGAATTGGCCGAAGCCATTCATGAGCGCCAGCTCGCCGAGCACGGCGGGCCAAGCGGGGTGCGTGATCGAGGCTTGTTCGAGTCCGCGCTGGCCCGACCCAGGCAGCTGGCAGCATACGGTGAGGCCTTGGTTGACGCGCCCGCGCTGGCTGCGGCCTACGCTTATGGTCTGGCTCGAAATCACCCATTCGTTGACGGGAATAAACGCACCGCAGCCGTGGTCTGCGAAGTCTTTCTCGAACTCAACGGCTATTTGCTGTTGGCCGAAGATGCCGACCTTTATCCGGTCTTTTTGCGCCTCGCCGAAGGCACCCTGTCGGAAGACCAGCTGGCCGCCTGGCTGCGTGAGCACGCGCGCCCGCAAGCGGTCAGCGAAGCAGCCGCGACTTACTGAACACTTCAAGAATCGAAATCATGTCATCGAAACGACCCGAAAAGCCGGACGAGTATCTGGAGAATTTCACCTTCGACGAGCTCAAGATCGGCCAGCACGCCGGCCTGTCGCGCAAGCTGTCGAAAGAAGACATCAAGCTGTTTGCCGTGATGTCCGGCGACGTCAATCCGGCGCACCTGGACGAGGTTTACGCCAGCAACAGCATTTTCAGGGGCATCATCGGTCACGGCATGTGGCCGGGCGCGCTGATTTCGACGGTGCTGGGCACAGTGCTGCCGGGCCCGGGTACGATTTACTTGAGCCAGGATCTGCGCTTCAGCAAGCCGGTGCGCGTCGGCGATACCGTGCACGTGCGCCTGACCGTGCGTGAAAAGCGCAGCGACAAGCCGGTGGTGACGCTGGACTGCGAGTGCCGCAACGATTTGGGCGAGATGCTGGTCAGCGGCAAGGCGGTTGTCCTGGCGCCGACCGAGAAAGTGCGCCAGAAGCGAGCGGAACTGCCTACCGTGCAGTTTCGCCACCATGATCGATACCGCGAGCTGATTGATGCCTGCGAAGGCATGGAGCCCCTGCCGACGGCCGTCGTCCATCCGGTCAAGGCCGCCGGCATAAAGGCGATTGCCGAAGCGGTGCAGGAAAACCTGATCGAGCCGGTATTGATCGGCCCGGAGGCCCGCATTCGCTCGGCCGCTGAAGAAGCCGAAGTCGATATCACCGACTTCCAGTTGGTCGATACCGAGCATTCCCACGCGGCTGCCGCCGAAGCGGTGCGCATGGCCGCCGTCGGCCGCGTCAAGGCATTGATGAAGGGGGCTTTGCACACCGACGAGCTGCTATCGGCCCTGGTTGCTTCCAGCAGCGGGCTGCGTACCGAACGGCGCATTTCCCATGCCTACGTGATGGACGTGCCGACCTATCACAAGCCGCTGTTGATCACCGATGCGGCGATCAACATCTCGCCCAATCTCGACATCAAGGCCGATATCTGCCGCAACGCCATCGAGCTGTGGCGCACGGCCTGCGGCGAGAAGGACGCCGAACCCAAGGTCGCGCTGCTGTCGGCGGTCGAAGTGGTTAATGGCCGCATGCAGTCGACTCTGGAGGCCGCCGCCCTGTGCAAGATGGCCGACCGTGGCCAGATTCAGCACGCCGTCGTCGACGGTCCGCTGAGCTTCGATGCGGCGATTTCCAAACAGTCGGCCGACAACAAGGGCATTGTCTCCGAGGTCGCCGGGGATGCCGATATCCTGGTCGCGCCGGACATCGAGGCTGGCAACATGATCGCCAAGCAGCTGACTTTTCTCGGCAACAGCGACGCGGCCGGGCTGGTCCTCGGCGCGCGCGTGCCGGTGATCCTGACCAGCCGCTCTGACAATCTTCGCACCCGGCTGATGTCCTGCGCGCTGGCCGTCAGAGTCGCCGAAGCGCAGAAGACCGGTGTGTTGACGTGAGTGCTCAGGCTGCCGTCGTTGTGCTTAACGTCGGCTCCTCCAGCGTCAAGTTCCGCGTGCTGGGGGTCGACGAATCGCTGCCGGTGCTGGCCGATGGTCGGGTGATCGGCATCGGCAGCCGGCCTCAGCTCAGCGTGCGCGACCGGGAGCCGGAAACACTGGATGTTGCGCTCGATCTGCCGGCCGCGATTGGAGTAGTGCTGGACTATCTGCAGGGTCGAAGCGAAGAGTGGCGCCTGCTGGCTGCCGGTCACCGCATCGTGCACGGCGGCGAAGCGTTTCGTGAGCCCGTGCGGCTGGATGATGAAATCCTGGGTCGCCTGGACCGGTACACGCCGCTGGCGCCGCTGCACCAGCGCTACAACCT
>CAZUTZ010000355.1:0-2464 GCA_964623655.1 uncultured Wenzhouxiangella sp. | reverse complement strand
CAGTGGCCCAATGCCCCGCGGGGTGCCTCCATGTAACCGGCGCCTCTCGCTTCACGCGGCCAGGTCCGTGGGTTCCACTTCTCGGAGTTCTGCGTGCGGGTGTCACCGGCGTTGATGTTGGTGTTGAGTTCGCGGAACCAGCCGTCCATCATGTCGGAAATGACCTTGGTTTCCAGCGTCCGCGCGGCCAGCCGACCCATGGTCGAGAACATGGCTTCCAGCGGCAGGTCCAGCTCACCGAGCGCATAGTTGGCGAGTTCAACGGTCTGCTCGTGACCGCTGGCATACAGCATCAAGACACGAGCCAGTGGACCGACTTCCATGACGTGACCTTTCCAGCGCGGCGCTTTCAGCCAGCTGTAGGTGCCGTCCATGGGCAGATTTTCATAGCCCGGCGCCGGTCCGTCGTAGTTCAGCTCGGTTTCGCCGATGTACGGGTGCAGACCGACGTCCTTGCCATCCGCATAGTCGTACCAGGAATGCGAAATGAACTCCTGCAGCTCGTTTTCGGCGTGCAGATCCACCGGATGAATCCGGGACAGGTCGCGGTCGAGAATTGCGCCACGCGGGATGATCAGACTGCTGGAGTCGAACATGCCGTTGGTCGGGAAATCGCCGTAGCTTAAGAAGTTGCCGACGCCCTCGCCGTGTCCGGGCTTGAACCAGTCCTTGTAGAACGAACCGATCGCGATGGTATCGGGCAGATAGACCTTGTCGACGAAATCCTTCATCTGCTGGATGACGTTGGCCACCTTCTGCAGACCCACCGTATTGACCGAAGTCTGACCGGCGCCCGGCTCATTGGAGTGGACGCTGATGGCCACAGGAGCCCCACCAACCAGGAAGTTCGGGTGCGGGTTCTTGCCGCCGAAGATGGCATGGATCTTGGCCACTTCGCGCTGCCAGGCCAGGGCTTCCAGATAGTGGGCCACGGCCATGAGGTTAGCCTCCGGCGGCAGTTTGTAGGCCGGATGGCCCCAGTAGCCGTTGGAGAAAATCCCCAGCTGACCGGATTCGACGAAGGTGCGGACCTTGGTCTGGACATCACGGAAATAACCCGGCGATGACAGCGGCCAGTCGGAGATCGACTGCGCCAGTTCCGAGGTGGCAGCCGGATCGGCGTCCAGCGCGGAAACCACGTCAACCCAGTCCAGCGCATGCAGATGATAGAAATGAATGACGTGGTCGCTCACATACTGAGCGCCGATCATCAGGTTTCTGATCAGCTGGGCGTTGGGCGGAATCTCGATCTTGAGCGCGTCTTCGACGGCCCGGACCGCAGCGATGGCGTGGACCAGGGTGCAGACCCCGCAGATGCGCTGGGTAAAGACCCAGGCATCGCGCGGATCGCGGTCTTTCAGAATGATCTCGAGGCCGCGCACGGCAGTACCCGAACTCAACGCACGGGTGATCTTGCCGTTGCTGGTTTCTGCCTCGATCCTCAGGTGACCCTCGATGCGGGTGACCGGATCGACAACAACAGTCTGGTTGGACATGAGTTACTCCTTGATGTTGTCGGCGACAAGTTCGACCAGGCTCTCGGTCGTCTTGTCCCAATTGAAGTGTTCGCCGGCATCATCGAACGCCACGCGGCAGTCCGAACAGCTGGTCAGGAAGCGCTTGGCGCCGGTATCGTCAACTTCGCGCAGCTTGATCTCCTGGGCTCTCAGGCGCAGGGGACGCGTCCGCTCGATGTCGTTCATGCCTCCACCGCCGGCGCAGCAGAAGCTGTAACCCTGGTGATTGTACATTTCCTTGAGGTTGACACCCAGGGCTTCCATCAGCGTCCGGGGGGCATCCATGACACCGCCCTTGCGCACGATCTGACACGGATCGTGGAAAGCGGTTGGCGTGCCGTCGACGCGCTTGAGCTTGAGCTTGCCATCGGCGACCTGCTCGGCCAGGTATTCAGTGACGTGACGGACCTTGAACGGCAGGGTCTCACCCATCAGTTCAGCCGCCTGCCAGCGCAGGGAGTAATAGGCATGGCCGCATTCCGGCACCAGAACCAATGAGGCACCGATCTTTTTGGCCTGGTCGACCACGCGTTTGGCGATGGCCTTCTGCAGACCGCTGCTGCCGGCGTAATAGCCGTAATTCTCGGCGACGATGGCATCGGAGCGGAAGGTGTAGTCAGCACCCAGCTTGTTGAGCACCCGCACCATGGCCGCGACCGAAGACGGATTCCGGTTGATGTCATTGCGCGGCGCGCAGACCATGATGTCGGCCTTGCTCTTGTCGAGCGGGATGTCGACGTTGTGCTTCTCGCCGATTTCCTTGAGCAGGTCGGCATAGGGCTTCTCGACCGCTTCCGGCACGCCGGTCTCGGCCTGCAGGGCGGCGCGTTCGGCCAGTTCCTTCGGCGCCAGGCCGGCCTCGTACATGCCGCGACGACCAATTTCGATCAGCTCGGCGACTTCCAGGCCCATCGGGCAGATCAGGCTGCAGCGACCGCACATGTTGC
>CAZUTZ010000354.1:0-2476 GCA_964623655.1 uncultured Wenzhouxiangella sp. | reverse complement strand
CTATTGTAACGCAGAGTTTCGCCGCAACCAATCCCGGCAAGACATGGCTCAGGGACTGATCGCATCCTCACCGCGCGGTGGGATCGGCTGTGGCTGGGGCTGGATGATGGGTTCGGCTTCAAGGCGCTCCAGCAATTCCTGCACGGCGCGCTCCAGCTGGGCGTCTTCTCCCCGCCAGGTGGCGTGCGGCAGGTTGTCGACTTCGATGTCGGGCTCGACGCCGAAGCCTTCGACCAGCCAGTTGCCTTCGGCATCGAACTGCGGCGTCTGGGCCGCGCGGAGGACGCCGCGGTCGACCAGGCGATTGGTATCGCTCAGCCACACACCGGCACCGGCCGTGCGCGTGCCGATGACCGGACCCAGCCCCAGGGTCTTGACGCCGGCCGAGAAGGTTTCACCGTCAGAATAGGTCAGCGGGTCAATGAGAACCGCCAGATGACCGCGGAAGCTCTGCTGCTGGTTCCAGAACGGTTCGCCGAAAGGACGCTGCCAGAACATCCAGGCACGGCGCATCAGATTTGCGATAACCCAGCTGTCGATATTGCCGCCGCGATTGCGACGCACGTCGATGATCAGCGCTTCGCGATCGATGTTGGCGAAAAACTCGCGGGCAAAATTGGCCATGTCTCTCGGCCCCATGGCATTCATGTGCAGATAGCCGATGCGTCCGTCGGACAATTCATCGATACGCTCGCGGCGGGTCTGGATCCAGTCCTGGTAGCGCAAGGACCAGTCCGCGAAAGACCCCACCGGCTCGACCACCGCGCTCAAGCTCTGGCCCTCGCGCTCGAAGTCCAGCCGCACCTGCTGGCCGGCCTGATGATCCAGACGCTCGGCCAGATCGGCATGCGAACGCACCGGCCGGCCGTTGACCCGGGTGATCACATCGTCCACCTGCAAACCGACGCCGGGACGGGCCAGCGGCGAGCGCGCATTCGGCAGCTCCGGGTCGCTGTGATAAATCCGGCTCACGCGCATGCCGCCGTCGACGGTTTCGAATTGTCCGCCGAGGAAAGCCGGGGAACCCGATTCCGGTTCGCGCGCGTACTCACCGCCGCGCACCTGCGAATGCAGGACGCCGAGCTCGGCCACCATCTGGGCGAGCAGGTCATCGAGTTCGCGCCGGTCGCCGACGCGCTCGACCAGTGGCTCGAAGCGGTCGCGAATCCCGGCCCAGTCCTGGCCGCGCAGGTTCGGATCGAACAGAAAATCGCGCTGCATGCGCCAGGCATCAATCCACATCTGCCGCCATTCCTCTGCCGGCCGAACCGCCAGGCGCCAGTCACCCAGACGTACCTGGTGAGGCGTCAGATCCGAGGGTGGACGCGCGCCAACGTCGACGACGTGCATCGGACCCGATCCAACCCGGTACAGCATTGTCCGGCGGTCCGCCGAGAGCTCGAAAAAACTGATCCCGTCAACAAAGGTTTCGAAAGCAGGCTGGTCGGGACCAAAATCGATGGTGCGCAGCGAACGTTCGTTGTCGTTGCGATCAATGACAAACAGGCGATCGCGCGCGACTGTCAGATCGGTGAAATTGCCCGACTCCACCTCAACCTCGAACAGTCGGTCCTCCAGCCCGCTGAACTCGAGCTCAAGCGCGTCGTCGCCGGAATCACCCGGCTCGCCGGTCAGTTCGGTGCGCGGGCTTAAAGGAAAGACATTGTCCGGCTGCAGGGCATAAGCGTAAATCCGCGTCCGACGGTCGAACATCGGCCCGAGGTTGCGATCACCCCACGGGCTGCCTGGTGTCGGACGGAAATGACGATTGGACAGAAAAAACAGCCAGCGCCCGTCGGGCGTGAAGCTGGGCGAGAAGCTTTCGTAGCGATCAGTGGTGAGCGCATGGGTGCGGCCGTCATCGATCTCGATCAGCACGAGCTGACGACGCTGCTGGATCGTATCGGCGCGGGTCACTGCCAGCACGCTAGAGTCCGGCGACCACACGATATCGCTGTAGCCGGCGCCGTCGGAATCCTCCAGCAGACGATTGCGGTTGCTTTCCAGATCCAGCAGCCACAGGCGACCGGGGCGGTCGTGATGGGCAATCCAGCGCCCGTCGGGTGAGACCACCAGACCCTGGCGCTGGGTGCCGCCGTCGTCGGTCAGAGGCTCGCCGCTGTCGCTGCCGTCGGCGGGGAAGCGCCAGATTTCCTGCTCGCCGGTGGCATCCACGATGGCGTAGACCGACTCGCCATCCGGGCTCACCACAGCGCCACGAGCGCGGCTTTCCGGGGGCAGCGGCAGCTCGATCCGGCGCACCTCGCCGGTCGAGGCCAGCGCCACCTGGCCGCGCGCGGTCACGCTGACGGTCGAGGCATCGGGACTCAGGCGGGCGCTGTCAAGAAACTCCAGCGGCGAACCCAGCCAGCGCGTCAGGCCCGATGAGCGATCGCTGCTGAGCGTGATATCAATGGATTCATCCTTGCCGCTGTCGATATCGAAGCGCCGCAGGTCGGCGCCGTGCTGGTAGACG
>CAZUTZ010000353.1:0-2482 GCA_964623655.1 uncultured Wenzhouxiangella sp. | reverse complement strand
GCTGGCTGGTGGCGTCCATGAACCGCTCGACGTTGATGATGGCCTTCTGCGGGTCGACGACCTTGTAATAAATCACCGCGTTGACCTTGACCGACACGTTGTCGCGGGAAATCACGTCCTGGGTCGGCACGTCCAGCACGATGGTGCGCAGATCGACGCGCACGATTTGCTGGATGAACGGGATGACGATGATGATTCCGGGGCCCTTGACCTTGTAGAAGCGGCCCAGGGTGAAGATGACGCCACGCTCGTATTCGCGCAGAATCTTGATGGTGTTGGCGATCAACAGCGCCAGGATGACCACCACCGTGGCAATGAAATAAAGCATATCAACGCTCATGACTATCTCCTGCAGTGCTTGGAATGCGGAAAGGCTTTCAGGACGATCCGCCGCTCGGCTTGACTTTCAGCGTCAGGCCCTCGGCGGCTTCGATGGTCACCAGCTCGCCCTTGCGAATGGCATCGTCGCCTTGCGCTGACCAGTCTTCGCCTTCGATGTGGACGCGACCGCGCCCGTTATGAAAATCGGAAATCGACTCTGCCTCGCGACCAACCAGCGATTCGTTGCCGGTGACGCGCGGATTGCGGTGCGATCGGGTGACCAGATAAATCACCGCGGCAAAGGTCAGCGCAGAAAACAGGCCCATGGCGGCGATCAGCCCGGTGTTGACCATGAAGCCGGGTACGCCGTCGGTGTCGAACAGAATAATGGATCCGAAGACCACGGCGACAACGCCGCCAATGCCCAGGATACCGAATGAGGGTACAAACAATTCCACGGCAATCAACAGAAATCCGAGAATCATCAGGGCCAGGCCGGCAAAATTCACAGGAAGAATCTGCAAAGCATACATCGCCAGCAGCAGGCTGATTCCACCGATCACGCCCGGCACCAGTGCGCCCGGGTTGGAGCCCTCCAGAATGAGTCCGTAGACGCCCACCATGAGCAGCAGAAAGGCCAGCGTCGGGTTGGCGATGACGCCAAGGACGCGACTGCGCCAATCCTGCTCGATCACCTCGATTCGGGCACCTTCGACGTCCACGGTCACCATCATTTCGCCCATCTTGACCTCGCGACCGTCGGCCTGCTCGAGCAGGTCCTCAAGGGTCTCGGCGACCATGTCAATGACATTTTTCTCCAGTGCGTCGGTGGCGGTCAGACTGACCGCCTCACGCACCGCGCGCTCGGCCCAGTCCGCGTTTCGGCCGTGCCGCTCGGCCAGGCCACGAATGTAGGCCACGGCGTCTTCCATGACCTTGCGCTCGGTTGCGGTGCCGGCCGGTGCCTCGGGCTCCGCCTCGGCGTCTTCCGCGGGATCGACTTCCTCGTCGTCAGCGCCGTTTTCCTCTCCGGCGTCTTCCTCCCCGGTGTCGCCGTCATCGGACTCATCATTTCCGGAGGTGATTGCATCGCGCGCCCGCTCTGCGGGGGTGCGCGGGCGTTGCCGGCCCTGGTCGTCGCCGCCACCACCGCCACCGCCCATCTGTACGGGCGTGGCCGCGCCAAGATTGGTCGAAGGCGCCATCGCGGCGACGTGCGAGGCGTACAGAATGTAGGTTCCCGCGCTGGCTGCGCGGGCGCCCGGCGGGCCCACCCAGGTTGCGACGGGTACGCGCGCGTTCAGAATCTTGTTGATCATGTCGCGCATCGAGGCGTCCAGGCCGCCCGGCGTGTCCATCCTGAGGATAACCATGGCCGCGCCTTCATCTTCGGCGCGCTCGATTCCGCGGATCATGTAGTCCTTGATTGCAGGCCCGATCGGACCCTTGATATCGAGCACGTAGACCACTCGATCGTTGTCACCGGCGCGCGGTTGCGGCAGGGCGATCAGGAAGGCCCCGATCAGCACCAGCAAGGTGCTGACCACTTTCAAAGCTGACCAGGACTGTCCGGAGATCGCCCTGATTTTGACTTGGCTCGACGTTTTCATTAACCCGTATTAGACCTAAGTCGCACTGAGCGGCGTGTCAAGGATTGCGCAGTTCAGACCACGCGCGAGCGGCGATGTTCGCGAATGCATCGTTGAATTCAGGGCCCATCGCCCTAAGCTTACTAACCGCTTTAGGACAAATACAAGGAAGTGACATGAATCAGCCCAGTGCCGATCAGTTTCGCATGGACATCGACCAACTGGTCCGCGAGGACACCTATACCGACGGCCGGGTTGGAACCGTGCGCGTCCTGACGCCCGTCACACCGGAAGGTCAAGTTGATGACAGTCGCTCGGTGAGCTATTACGGGCAGACCCAGGTGATGACTCAGGCCGGCCCTCTGCCGCTCAGCTTCCAGCTGCCGGGCAGTGATCTTCGCCAGGCGATTGCCGGTTTCGGCGAGGCGGCCGAAAAGGCGATCGAGGAGGCGATGGAGGAAATCAAGCGCCTGCAGCGCGAACAGGCCTCATCCATCATGGTGCCCGGTCAGGAAGGCGGCGGGCTCGGCGATCTGAAGGGCGGCAACAGCGGCAACATGCCCGGTGGGGGG
>CAZUTZ010000352.1:0-2482 GCA_964623655.1 uncultured Wenzhouxiangella sp. | reverse complement strand
CGCAGCAGGGCCAGGCGCTGCTTTTCGCCCGAGGACAGGCGGCTGATCGCCCAGCCCGGCGCATCCTCCGGAAAGCCCAGCGCGGCCAGTTCCTTGCTCATGGTGCGGGCGAAGTGCTCGCCGACCCGGTCAGCCCACCATTGGGATTCGGCCGGGACGAGCATGACTCGAGCGCGCCAGGCGTGGGCCGCCAGAGCCTCGCGATCCTCGCCGTTCAGCGTCACGCGTCCGGCGTGCGGTTCAAGGTCGGCGATCGCCCGCAGCAAGCGGCTCTTCCCCGAACCCGAGGGGCCGGACACGCAAAACACTTGGCCGCTCCCGACCTTCAGATGCACGTCCCGAAGCGTGCCAACCGACAAGTTCTGAATATGCAGACTCACGTTCAGACCGGCCAGAGATCCCAGTACAAGCCGGCTACCGCCAGGCTGATCACCGCCAGGCAGACCGGCACCAGGCCGGTCCAGCTGGTTGCATACAAACGCTTGCGCTGTTTCCAGGCCATCACCAGCCCGATCGCGGCAAAAATCACCGAAAGCGGGGCCAGCCAGGCAAACCAGACTGCCCAGGGCTGAAAACCGAACAACAGCATCACTTCAGTCACTTGACTGGTGGCGTAAGCCGCCCCCGCGAGACCGACGGCATAGGCCGATGCGGTGGCTGCGGCCAGAAAAACCACCAGGCGGGTGCCGTAGGCATAGCGAATGCGCTCACCGTTCAACACGCGCAGGCTCCAGGCGACCAGCAACATCACCGCGCCCAGCAGGCTGATGGCGGCCGACGTCCCCACCCAGGTGCCGTGAGCCACCAGCCCACGGCGGTTTTCCTCAGCCATCACGATGGCGCGCGGGATAGCGCTGCTGCGGAAATAGGGGGCGATAAAGTGCGCGGGCTCGGCGCCATTTTCGATGCAGTCCTCGTCCAGCGGGGCATCGGGATCATCGAAAAAAGCGTTCATGAAATCGCCGCTGCAGTCCAGCGAGCGCGTCGGCCCGTGACCAGCATGCGGGAAAATCGCCAGCCGGCCGTTGCTGAATCCCGGCAGGATGTATTCGGCCAGCGGTACCGGGGTGACGGGATCCAGGGCGCCGTTGGCCACGATGACCGGCAAGTCGCTTTGCACGAGTTCGAACTGCGCCGGGTCGCGCGGCGCCAGACCTTGCTCGCGGCACTGCCGGTCGGCCTCGGCAATGGCGCGGAAACTGCCGAAGGCGCGCGCCAGCAGGGGATGGTCGCGGAATTCGCGCTCGGCGTGTTCGGCCCAGCGGGCCACGTAGCCGTCGAGGCAGCGCACGGCCGTCGACATGCCGGCGCTCATCCCCACGCCGCGCATCTCGGACAAGGCCATGGCGCGAAACAGCGTTTCATCGCGCTTTTCGGCCGCTCGCGTCAGACCGTCGATGATGGCCGGAAGGGCCGGATGGTTGGATTCCTCGTAGAGCAGCATGAACGGCAGGCCGACCAGCAGGTCCTGGAACAGGTAAACCCGGCCCGTGGGGTAGCGTTCATCGGCTTCGACATCCAGGCCGATCGGTCTCTCGGTCAGCTGGGCAATTGCCGCGCGATAGCGCGCTTCCAGGCCCTCGTAGACTCGACCGCATCGACGCTGATCGGCGCAGGCGGCAAACAGCATCTCGAGATTTCGCTCGTGCCAGTGGGCGATGCGCATCAGGTCTTTCAGATCCAGCGGCACGATGGCATCCAGAACCAGCGCACGGATGCCCTCCGGGTCAACCTGCATGTAGGCCTGGCCCAGCGCCGAGCCGTAGGAAATGCCCCACACGTTCCAGTCATCCAGTTCCAGGGCAAGCCGAAGCGCCTTGACGTCGCGCGCGTTTTCAAACGTGTGATAGCCGCCGACATCCACCCCGCGCGCCTGCGCATCCTCGATGCACTGCGCGGCCACTTCCAGGGCAGCCAGCTGGCTGTCGTCCCAGTCCGGCTGAATCTGATCGGCGCGATTGAGCTGGCCGAAGAAGGGACAGAAGTCGCCGGAATTGCCGATGCCGCGCTGCTCCAGAATGATCAGGTCGCGGGTCTCGATCAGGCCATGATCAAGGAAGCGGCGCACGTAGACGTCGGCATGCACCCCCGGACCGCCGGTGAGGTAGATGACCGGATCGGCGCGGATTTCTTCAGATTCACCATTGTTCCCGTCGGCGCGAATGCGGATGAAATTGAGCGCGATGGTGCGGCTGTCGGCCACTTCCCGGTTTTCCGGCACGCGGATCAGCCCGCACTCGACCCGGCCAGGCTCATAGTCGATCCGGTCGCGGAACGGGCAGATCAGGGTGTCGTAGCCCGGCGTGCGCAGCCATTCCCAGTCGGCTTCAGTTTCATCGCCGCGCTCAGTATCCGCATCCTCCTCGATCTCGTGGAACGCGTTCAGCGCATCCTGCGCGTCAGCAGTTCCGGGCCCGGCGTCGGTCTGAGCGAAGGCAAGCGGGGCGAGCAGAAGCAGGCAGGTCAACAAACGCATCACTAG
>CAZUTZ010000351.1:0-2498 GCA_964623655.1 uncultured Wenzhouxiangella sp. | reverse complement strand
TAGACGATCAGGGCGTCTTCGCCGCGGTCGCGGAAAAACTCGCCCATGGCACAGCCGGCGTAAGGTGCGATGTATTGCATGGCAGCCGATTCCGAGGCGTTGGCCGCCACCACGATGGTGTGCTCCATGGCATCGTGCTCTTCGAGCTTGCGCACTACCGCTGCGACTGAAGAGGCCTTCTGGCCAACAGCCACATAAATGCACTTGATGCCGGTGCCCTTCTGATTGATGATCGCATCGATGGCCACGGCCGTCTTGCCGGTCTGGCGGTCGCCGATGATCAGCTCACGCTGACCACGGCCGATCGGCACCATCGAGTCAATCGACTTCAGGCCGGTCTGGACCGGCTGGCTGACGCCTTCGCGAGCGATCACGCCGGGCGCGATCTTTTCGATCGGTTCCGAGCCGGCCGATTCGATCGGGCCGTTGCCGTCGATCGGCTCGCCGAGGGCGTTGACCACGCGACCGAGCAGGCCCTCGCCCACCGGCACCTGCAGAATGCGGCCCGTGCAGCGCACGGTATCGCCTTCGCGGATGTGGGAGTAGTTACCCATGATCACCGCGCCGACCGAATCCCGGTCGAGGTTCAGCGCCAGGCCATAGGTGTCGCCGGGGAATTCGATCATTTCACCCTGCATGACGTCGGCCAGGCCGTGCAGCCGGCAGATGCCATCGGAGACGCTGACGACCATGCCCTCGGTACGAGCTTCGGACGTCACCTCGAACTGCTCCACGCGTTTGCGGATCAGCTCGGAAATTTCAGTGGGGTTGAGGGTCTGTTGCATGCTTGCAATCCTTGAAGAATCCTAGTCTTGTGTCGTGGGCCGGAACGTCGAAACCCGCCCCGTCATGAGGCGATTTGTCGTCCGAGCCGCTCGAGCCGGCCACGGACGCTGCCGTCGATCACCTCGTCACCGGCGCGAATGATCGCACCGCCAATGAGGGCCTCGTCGATCTCGACTTCCAGGTCCACGTCGCGGCCGTAACGCTTGCGCAGGCTTTCGCCGAGGCGGCTGGCCTGGTCATCGCTGACCGGTCGTGCCGAAGTCACGTGCACCTGAATGCGCTGCTCGGTCTCACGCCGCAGCGTTTCGAACTGGGCATGGATTTCGGGCAGCAACTCGAAACGGCGATTTTCTGCCAGGGCACGCAGGAAATTGCCGAAAGCATCGTCGAAGCGCTCCTGCCCGATGTCGGCGAACAGCGCAACGATCTGGTCCCGATCGAGACGCGGGTTGTCGATCAGCTCAGCAACCGAGTCATCGGCCGCAATGGCGGCCGCGAGCCCAAGTGCCTCGCTCCAGGTTCCCATCATGTCGCGCGAGCGCGCCACATCGAAAGCAGCGCGTGCGTACGGCCGGGCCAGTGTCGTCCGGGTTTGCATGGGCTACAGGTCCGCTGCCAGTTTGTCGAGCATATCGCGGTGCGCGTCGGCATCGATCTCTTTCTCGATAACCCGGCCCGCACCCGCAACCGCAAGCTCGCCGAGACGCTCGCGCAGGGCTTCGCGAGCCTGGTTCCGTGCAACGCGAATCTCGGCCTCGGCGGCCGCCACCTGGCGTTCGCGCTCGGAAACCGCGTCACCCTTGGCTTGCTCGACGATCTCGTTACCGCGTTTGTTGGCCTGCTCGATGATCTCGCCGGCCTTGTTGCGGGCGTCTCGAATGACCTCGTTGGCCTCGGCACGCGCCTTTTCAAGCGCCTGCTCGGCCTCTTCGGACTGAGCCAGCCCCTCGGCGATCTTTTGCCGACGTTCTTCCATGGCCTGCGTCAGAGGCGGCCACACGAACTTCATGGTCGCCCAGATGAAGACCAGGAAGGTGCCCGCCTGGCCGACCATTGTCCAGATACTAATATCCATATCGGCGCCTTGGTTTAGCCTGAGTGTTCAAGAGTAACGGCTTGATCAGCCGCCCGCAGCAGCCTGAACGGCTCCAAGCAGCGGGTTGGCGAACATCAGCAGTGCAGCAAAGGCAACACCGATAATCGAAAGCGCGTCAAGCAGACCGGCAATGATGAACATGCGGACCTGCAGCATGCCGGCCAGTTCCGGCTGGCGACTGGCGCCTTCGAGGAACTTGCCACCCAGCAGGGCAAAGCCGATTCCGGTGCCCAGGGCAGCGGCGGCGAAGATCAGGCCCACGGCGATGGCCGTGTTGGCCTGGATCTGTGCGATCAGGCCTGCCAGTTCGATTGATGCTTCCATGATTGTCTCCTAACAATATCGAGATAAAGGTTGTGAAGGCGGTTCTAATGTTCCTCATAAGCCAACGACAGATATACGATCGTCAGCGTCATGAAAATAAAGGCCTGGAGTGGCACTACCAGGATATGGAAGATGGCCCATGCGCCGCCGGGGATGAATTGTATCCACCACGGCAGCAGGGCAATCAACACGAAGATCAGCTCGGCGGCGTACAGGTTGCCGAACAGCCGCAACGCCAGCGAGACCGGCTTGGCAACCATTTCCACGAGGTTGAGAACCAGGTTCGGGATCC
>CAZUTZ010000350.1:0-2513 GCA_964623655.1 uncultured Wenzhouxiangella sp. | reverse complement strand
ACGCCAATCGGCTTCATCTTTTGCCGATTCGCAGGCCACACGCCGGGCTTAAAATAGCGGCTTGTCCAGTTGGTTGATCCGATGAGCGCTTTTTCTTCCGTGCTGAATCCACCGCCGGTCGCGGACGACGAGCAGTCGACCTGGCCTTTGCTTGAAGGCCTGCCGCTGGCGCTGGCCATCGCCGCCGTGGCAGGCCGTAAAGGAGGACCTGTGCTGGTCGCCGCGCCTGACGGCTATTCCGCGCGCTTGCTGCGCGAGGACTTGCGCCAGCTCGATGCGCCGGGCGTGGAATTGTTTCCCGACTGGGAAACCCTGCCCTACGACCTTTACTCGCCCCACCCCGATCTGACTTCCAGGCGGCTGGAACTGCTGGCGCGCCTGCCCACGCTGAAAAAAGGCGTCATCATCGCGCCGGTCACGGCACTGATGCAGCGGCTGCCACCGGTCGGCTGGGTGCGCGGGCGGAGCCTCAAACTGACCTGCGGCGACGATCTGATCACCGAAGCCTTTCGCCAGGATCTCCTCGATGCCGGATACCAGTCTTCGGATCAGGTCTGGCAGCCCGGGCAATTCGCCCGACGCGGCGCCGTCATCGATTTATGGCCCATGGGCCAGTCGGTGCCGTTCAGGCTGGAATTGTTCGATGAGGAGATCGAGTCGATTCGCAGCTTCGACCCGGACACGCAGCGCTCGATCGAGCGCCTTGATCGGCTGGAGCTGCTGCCCGGCCGTGAGTTTCCTTTCGACGAGGCGGCCCGAACCGAATTCAGGCGGCGCTTCCGCAACCGCTTCGAGGTGGACCTGCGCCGCGCTCAACCCTATCAGGAAGCCGGCGAAGGTATTGCCGGACCCGGCCTGGAACAATACCTGCCACTGTTTTTCGAGCAAACCAGCGGCCTGCTGGACTTCCTGCCCCCACAGCGCCGCATCATCGCGCTTTCCGGCATCAACGAAGCGGCCGCAGCGTTCGGCGAACAGATCGCCAGCCGCCACGAGCAGCGCTGCGGCGACCTGGAGCGCCCGGCACTCGATCCCGATGAGGTGTATTTCAGCGCCGAGGCATTCACCCGCCAGCTCAATGAGCAGGCCAGCATCCGGGTCACCCGCAGGTCAATCGCCGCCGCAACAGCCAGCCTGCCCGAGCCGCTGGATCTGGACCAGCAGCCGGAAAAGACCGCCGAGCACCTCAAAAACGCCCGCCAACGCGTGCTGCTGGCCGCTGATACGGCCGGTCGACGCGAACTGATCGCCGACCATCTGCGCGCCCAGGGGCTCAAGCCCAGACTGCTGGAATCGTGGGCGGCATTCCGCAGCACTGATGTCGACCTGGCCATTGTCGTGATGCCGCTTTCGGGCGGGGCCCGGCTGGATCAGGACGGACTGCTGATTCTGACCGAAAGCGAACTGTTTCCCGGGCACTCACGAACCGTCCGGCGCGAACGCCGCAGCGGCCAGGACCCGGAAAGCATGATCAAGAGCCTGGCCGAGCTGCAGGCCGGCGCGCTGGTGGTGCACCTCGAGCACGGCATCGGCCGCTACCTCGGGCTGGAAGTACTGGAAGTCGGTGACGGCCGCGGCGAATTCCTGGCTCTGGAATACGAGGGCGGCGACAAGCTGTATGTGCCGGTGACCGACCTGGAGTTGGTCAGCCGCTACACCGGCGCCGACCCGGACAGCGTGACCCTGCACCGGCTGGGCTCCGATCAGTGGACCAAGGCGCGCCGCAAGGCCGCCGAGAAAGTCCGCGACGTGGCCGCTGAATTGCTGAACCTGCAGGCCCAGCGCGCCGCCCGCGAAGGCCAGAGTTTCGAACTCGATCGCGGCCTTTACGCACGCTTCGCCGCCGGTTTCGCCTACGAAGAGACCGACGATCAACAAGCCGCCATCGACGCCGTGCTGGCTGATCTGGCCTCGGACCAGCCCATGGACCGGGTCATCTGCGGCGACGTCGGTTTCGGCAAGACCGAAGTCGCTCTGCGCGCGGCCTTTGTCGTGGCCCATTCCGGCCGCCAGGTGGTGATGCTGGCGCCGACCACGCTGCTGGCCGAGCAGCACTATCGCAATTTTCGCGACCGCTTCGCCGACTGGCCGGTTCGCATCGAGCTGCTCTCGCGCACCGGCAAGGACGCGGCGAAAACGCTGGCCGGCCTGGCCGACGGCACCGTCGACATCGTCATCGGCACCCATCGACTGCTGCAAAAAGACATCAAACTGCGCGAGCTGGGGCTGGTGATCGTCGACGAGGAGCAGCGTTTTGGCGTGCGCCAGAAAGAACGCCTGAAAAACCTGCGCGCCGAGGTCGATCTGCTCACCCTGACCGCCACGCCGATTCCGCGCACGCTCAACATGGCCATGGCCGGCCTGCGCGAGCTGTCCATCATCGCCACTCCGCCGGCGCGCCGCCTCGCGGTCAAGACCTTCGTCAGCGAATGGGACACCGGCACCATTCGCGATGCGGTCTCGCGTGAATTCCAGCGCGGCGGCCAGGTCTATTTCCTGCACAACGAAGTGCG
>CAZUTZ010000349.1:0-2521 GCA_964623655.1 uncultured Wenzhouxiangella sp. | reverse complement strand
ACCGAGGCCGAAGTGGTGGTGCTGGAGCTTTCCAGCTACCAGCTCGCCGATCTGGACGGCCGCCTGAGCCTGGGGCTGATGACCCGCCTGTTTCCCGAACACGGTGACTGGCACGGCGGCGTTGAGCACTACTACGCCAGCAAGCGACGCATGATCGGTCTGCTCAAGGGCGCACCTTTGCTGGTCAACGCACGCGATGAGGTGCTGCTGGCGCAAACCGCAGACGCGCCGAATCGTGTCTTGGGCAACCGGGCGCCGCTGGTCCATCGGCGGGGAGAGGCGCTGTATCGAGGCTCGGAGTATCTCCTTGACCTCGATCAGCTCGACTTGTTGGGCCGACACAATCTGGACAACGCCGCGCTGGCGCTGGAGGCAGCGGTTCAGCAAGCGATCCCGCTCGGTTCCGCAGTCGCCGGCTTGCGCAGTTTCCATCCACTCGCTCATCGGCTGGAACCGGTGGCCGATCGCGCCGGTTTACGCTGGATCAATGATTCGATCGCCACCACGCCCCACGCAACCCTGGCCGCGCTGGAGGCCATGAGCGGTGAACCCGTGGTCCTGATTGCCGGCGGCTACGTTCGCCCGGCTGACTGGGCGCCGGTTGTCGAGCATTGTCGTCGTCACCGCTTGCGCGGCCTGGTGCTGCTGCCCGACAGCGGTCAGGCGGTGGCGAGCGCGTTCGAAAAAGCGGGCGTAATGCCGCTGCAACCGCCTGGTCTGGTTGAGAATCTGTCCGAGGCGGTGACCGAGTCGGCGCGTCTGGCGGGGGACAAGGCCACGATCCTGCTCAGCCCCGGAGCAGCGAGTTTCCCCCATTTTCAGGATTTCGAGCATCGCGGCCGCTGCTTCCGGCTGGCGGTCGAGGCGTATTACAACGACCGGTCGACCGCGTAGCGCGTCAAGACGGCCAGGGCACCGCGCTCGGGCGACGCATCCAGAAGACGCAATTTGTCCTCGGCCTGCCGCGCCAGGCGCTGCGCCTCGCCCATGGCATCCCTGAGCGCCCCGGTTTTTTCGAGAATGTGCAGCACGCCGCTCATGTCGCTGGATCCGCCGTTGCTGATGATCTGCCGCAGGCGCTCTTTCTCGCTGCTGTCGGCGCGTTCCAGGGCGAGGATCAACGGCAAGGTGACCTTGCCCTCGGCCAGGTCGTCACCAATGTTCTTGCCCAACTCAGCCGTGTCGGCCTGATAGTCGAGCACGTCATCGGCGATTTGAAAGGCCTGGCCAAGCAGCAGGCCGAAGTCGGCCAGGCTGCTGCAGTCGCCTTCGCTGCGCCCGGCGAGTACGCCGCCCAGGCGGGCACTGGCGGCGAACAAACAGGCGGTCTTGTCCGATATGACGCGGAAGTAATCCTGCGCGGCCAGATCGGCGTTGCCCATCTGCATCAGCTGCAGGACTTCGCCCTCGGCGATCGTATTGGTGGTATCGGCAAGAATGCGCATCACTTCCAGGCGGTCGAGTTCGACCATCAGCTGAAAGCTGCGGGAATAGAGAAAGTCCCCGACCAGTACCGAGGCAGCATTGCCCCATATTTGATGCGCGGTTTCCTGACCACGTCGGCGATTGGACTCGTCGACCACATCGTCGTGCAGCAGCGTCGCGGTATGAATGAACTCGATGACTGCGGCGAGCTGGATGTGCTCCCGGCCCTCGTAGCCTGCCGCACGAGCGCACAACAAATGCAGCAAGGGCCGGAGACGCTTGCCGCCCCCGCCGATGATGTGCTGGGCGATCTGATTGACTAACACGACCTCGGAAGCCAATCGCCGCCGGATCAGGTCGTCGACCGCCGCGCGGTCTGCTGCCGCGAGCTCAAGGACGTCGGGCAGGGTTTGGGGTCGCGCGCAGGCGCTCACGTCGTTCATAACCGGCAATTATACGAGTCGAATTCCTACGCCAAGAGAAGAAATGCACACGGCGAGAAGGCCGGCCCTCTATGCTAGACTTTTTTCGATCTTAGCAGACAAGCGCAGGAGCACGAAAACGCATGGCCCGAGGCATCAACAAAGTCATTCTGATCGGGAATCTTGGCGCCGATCCCGAGACCCGGCATACCGCTGGCGGCAACGCGGTGTCGAATCTGTCGGTGGCGACCTCGGAGTCATGGCGCGATCGCCAGACCGGGGAGCAACGCGAGAATACCGAGTGGCATAAGGTCGTTTTGTTCGGAAAACTCGGCGAGATCGCCGGTGAATACCTGCGCAAGGGCAGCAAGGTCTACCTCGAAGGTCGTCTGCAGACGCGCAAGTGGCAGGATCGCGACGGCAATGACCGCTGGACCACCGAAATCATTGCCAACGAAATGCAAATGCTCGACAGTCGTGGTGCCAGCGAGTCCATGGGCGCTTCGGGGCATGATGATCGCCGGCCTGGCCCGGCTGCCAGGGCTCCGAGCGACGGGCCGGATGGCCTGGAAGACGATATTCCCTTTTAGCCTCGACTAAACTAAAAAGAACATTAAAGCCACGCGCTCAGGCTGAGACATGTCTCATATCTTGGTGACCGGCGGGGCCGGATT
>CAZUTZ010000348.1:0-2563 GCA_964623655.1 uncultured Wenzhouxiangella sp. | reverse complement strand
ACCGGCTCCTGCTCGTCGAAACCCCACACGCCCAGTCCGGGCAGGCAGGGGGTGGGGCGGGTGTTGGATTGCGACATGTCGTTTCCTCCTCGAAAAGGAAAACGCCCTGTTTAGCGGCACTCGTTTTTCGTCCCCCGCAAGTCGGGCTAAATCGGGACGGGCCGCGGTTGCGGCCGGGTTGGTTCAGTCTTGCTGTTTCTGCATTTGCGGCCCGCGTTGAAATGAAAAGGGACTCGGGCCTAAACTGACTTTTGATTGCCCTACCGGAAATGCGCCATGGACTTTAGAGATCGAATCACGCTGGAGCCGGGCAAGCGCGGCGGCAAGCCGTGCATCCGCGGCATGCGGGTCACGGTTCATGACGTTCTGGGCTGGCTGTCCGAAGGCATGGCCGAGTCCGAGATTCTTGCCGACTTCCCTGAACTCGAAATCGAGGACATTCGCGCCTGCCTGGCCTTTGCGGCTCATCGCGATCAGCGCACGCTTTCGACCGGCACCTCTTGAGCAGCGCGCTTGAAACTGCTGCTCGATCAAAACCTGTCGAGGCGGATACTGCGCGAGCTTGATCCTGCTTTCGAGCAGTCCAGCCATGTGCAGTTGCTCGGATTGGAGCAAGCCGACGACCTGACAATCTGGCAGTTTGCCGGTCGGAACGGTTTCGTGATCGTCACGCTGGATGCCGACTTCAATCATCTCTCGGCCCTGCACGGGCCTCCTCCCCATGTGGTCTGGTTGCGCTGCGGCAATGTTTCCCGGACTGCAGTGACCCGTTTGCTCAATGCGCATATCGAAGAGATCCAGGCTTTGATTGCGGCGTCTGAACATGCCGTTCTGGAAGTGCATGGTTGAGCCTTGTGCTCATCGCACAATCTGCTGGACGATGAAATTTTCGCTTTGCACCTCGCCGGGCGCGTCCATCCGGTAGGCCACCAGGTCACCGCCCTTGCCGACGCTGTAGTCCAGGCACACGGCGTTGTGGCGTTCCGGCTGGATCCGGCCGGGCGGGTTCCAGTAGTGGCCGAAGAAGACCGGCGGGGCGTCGGTCGGGTAGGCCGGATGCCGGCTCGCGTCGTAGGGCAGGGTGGTGGGGTCGATGCGCTCCGGGCGGTACTGGAAGATCAGTGCTTCTTCCAGCGTGGTGGGCTCGGGCTCCCACCAGCGGATGCGGGCGTGGTGGCGCGGGGTGCCTTCCTTGTCGAGGAAGTGGGCGCCATCCGGCAGTTTGTGTTCGGGGCCCTTGAGCAAGGCCTCGATCGCCGCGTATTCCGGTTCACCCCGGCGCGCGGCGGCGACCCAGCGCCCGGCCGGCAGATGCCAGGCCGAGCCTTGCCGGGGCAGCACGTCCAGGCTCTCGGCATGCCAGCAGGCGTGCACGCAGCGCCAGCCCGGGCCTTCGACCGCCACCGGCAGGGTCTTGAACCAGGCCAGCATGTCGGCCTGGTCGCCGGGGCGCCGGTCGAGTTCCTTCAGCACGGCTTCGTGCTGCAGGATGTTCTTCTCGCTTTGCTCGCGCAGGTGCCGGCCCGGGTCGTCGGGATCCTCGGTGTGGAACAGCACCGCGTTGAACTCGTGGTTGCCCATCAGGCAGATCGCGTCGCCCTGTTCGACCAGGCGGCGCACGATCTCCACCGTGCGCAGGTTTTCCGGGCCGCGGTCGATCAGGTCGCCGACGAAGACCAGGGCCTCGCCGCGGTCGTGGCGCAGGCGGCCGTCGCGCTCGGTCCAGCCGAGCTGTGCCAGCAGGGCGAGCAGGGTTTCGGCCTGGCCGTGGATGTCGCCGATGAAGGCCAGGGGGCGGTCGGTATCGAAGTCGTTCACAATGTCATGGTCTCCATCGGGATGTCGTGGGTGAGAAGCGCTACTTCGTGTGTGCGGCTCATGCCGACTCTCCTTCTTCGACTTCCGCGTAGGCGAACCAGGGCCGGAAGAGGTCGTCCTCGTCGCCCTCGGCGCGGAAGGCGATGCCCTCGCTGTGCTGCCAGGGGCCGTGCATGCCTTCGGCAATGGCCAGGTCCTTTTCAGGATCCAACCCGGCCTTGGCCAGGTCGTCGACCAGTTCCTGCAGATCGCCGCCGCTCATGGCGCCGAGCTTGAACAGGTGTGAGTCTTCGGCGCAGTGGGGAAAGGCCTTGCGAAAGCCGTCCAGGCCGTCCGTGATCCGCTCGCGGACCTGGGCTTTCAGGACGAAGATGTTCATCAAACCAACGGGCAGGGTCATGTTCATTTCCTCATGTGTTGGAAATGCCCTGTTTAGCGGTACTCGTTTTACGTCCCCCGCAAGTCGGGCTAAATCAGGACGTTCCAGCAACGTCAGCCATCAAAGGGGAATCATCTGCCCGGAGAACCCGGGGCTTGAGGACTTCCGCTTTAGCTGCATTTTTCAAGCGCCCGGAAGCTGGAGTGTTTCACATCGGCGCTACTTAATTTTAACCCACCGGGCCGGCAGATAGCTGGCTCCAGGTGACCCCCAGGGTAAAGTGCTGTCATATTGACCACATGACATCATTGATGGCTAATTGGGGTCTTGCAGTCATCTTCAGGAGCTCACCCATGCCCACCATGA
>CAZUTZ010000347.1:0-2567 GCA_964623655.1 uncultured Wenzhouxiangella sp. | reverse complement strand
TCCTGTACCGTCATCCGGCGCATGAAGTCGGTCATCGACAGCCCGCCAATGGCGCGCGCCCAGCCGCCGGTGGGCAGCACGTGATTGGTGCCGGAAATGTAGTCGCCCAGGGATTCCGGGGTGTAGTGACCCAGAAACACCGAGCCGGCCGAAGTGATGGCGTCGCACAAGCGGTGCGGGTCGCGTGTGCTGATGATCAGGTGCTCCGGCGCGTATTCGTTGCTGATCACCACGGCTTGCTCGAGGCTTTCAGTGACAACAATCGCGCCGTGGCCCAGCGCGATGCGCGCGGTCTCGGCGCGCGGCAGGCTCGGCGTCAGGATGTCGAGCGCCGAGTCGACGGCCGCGGCGAAGTCGGCGCTGTCGGTGATCAGGAAGGCCTGCGAGTCGGGCCCGTGCTCGGACTGCGACAAAAGGTCCATGGCGACAAAATCCGGGTTGGCCGAATCGTCGGCAATCACCAGCACCTCAGACGGTCCGGCGGGCAAATCCTGGGCCGCTCCGGCGGCGCTTTCCGAGACCTGGCGCTTGGCCTCGGTGACGAAGCGATTGCCGGGGCCGAAGATCTTGGCCGTGCGCGGCACGGATTCGGTGCCGTAAGCCATCGCGGCCACGGCCTGGGCGCCGCCGGAAACCAGCACGGTGTCGATGTCCAGGCGGTGAGCAATCGCCAGGACGGCCTGATCGGCCCGCCCGTTTTGGTTCGGCGGCGTGGCAAGCACGATGTTCTTGCAGCCGGCCAGGCGGGCGGGTACGGCCAACATGATGGCGGTCGAGGGCAGCGGTGCAGAGCCGGCCGGTACGTATAGGCCGACCGGATCCAGAGCCTGCCAGCGTGCCTGGCAGGTCACGCCGGGCGCGGTTTCAACGTTCAGGTCTTGCGGCTTGCCGGCAGCATGGAAGCGGCCGATGGTGTCGATCGCGGTGTCGATCGCGGCCAGCAGCTCCGGGTCCAGCGATTCGGCGGCCTCGAGCATGTCTTCCTTTGTGGCGAGCAGGCTGGCCGGTTCGCGGCCGTCGAACCGGCGGGCGTAGTCCAGCAGGGCAGCATCGCCGCGCCGGCGGACTTCGGCAACGATCTCGGCGACCGTCCGGCGCAATTCCGCGTTGCTCTCCATGGCCGGGCGCGCGAGGGCTTCAGTCAGCGCCTCATGAGACAAGTCGCGGGCGGCAAGGATTTTCATCATGCGAGCATCTTCTCCACGGGCAGGACGAGCACGGCCGAGGCGCCGGCGCGCTTGAGTTCTTCAAGATGTTCCCAGAATACCTGTTCGGTGCAAACGGCATGCACGGCCACTTTGTCGTCCTGGCCTTCCAGGGTGAGTACGGTGGGTGATTCGGCACCCGGCAGGATGGCCGAGATTTCGGCCAGGCGCGAACGCGGCGCGTGCAGCATCACATACTTGCTTTCCTCGGCCCGGCGCACGCCCTCAATGCGGGTTAGCAGGGTGGCGAGCAGTTTCTCGGCCGCCTCGTCCAAACCTTGCGGACCGCGATACAGTGCGGCCTGACTACTCAGAACCTCATCGACGGCTTTGAGGTGATTGGCGCGCAGGGTCGTGCCGGTAGAGACCAGGTCGACCACCGCCTCGGCGGTTCCCAGACTGGGCGCGATCTCGACCGCCCCGTTCAAGGTGACGATGTCAGCCTCGACGTTGTTGTTCTGCAGCCACTGGCGGGTCAGATAAGGGTAGCTGGTCGCCAGGCGCTTGCCCTGCAAGTCGGCAACGCCGTGGTAGTCGGATTGTTCGCGGATGGCCAGCATCAGGCGGCAGTGACCGAAGTCCAGGCGGCTCAGCGCTTCGAGCCTGGCATTCGGCTTGCGTTCGCGCGCTTCCAGCAGCTTTTCCTCGGCCACGTTTTCACCGACGATGCCGAGCTGGCACACGCCTTCCAGCAGCAGTCGAGGAATATCGTCGTCGCGCACCAGCAATAAATCCACCGGCAGGTTCCGGCCATACCAGAACAGCTTGTCCTTGGATTTGGCAAAGGACAGGCCCGATCGCTCGAGCAGGTTCAGGGACTTGTCCGACAGACGGCCGGATTTCTGGATGGCGATTTTCAGGCGGGTCATTGGGAGAGGTTTCAGGGTTCAGGTTTCGGGGTTCAGGGCGGGGTGGCTTCGTTCAGGCGCTCGAGGGCTAGGCGGTAACCGCCGTTGCCGTCTTCCAGAAAGCGGGCAACGCGGCCGATCGTGGTCACGCTTACGCCGGTGCGGGCGTGGATTTCGCGGTACGGCATGCCCTGGTCCAGGTATTTCACCACCCGCCAGCGATCAACCAGGGCCTCGAGTTCGGCCGGAGTGGTCAGGTCGCGCAGCAGCGCGCGGCACTCGTCGGCCGTTTGCATGGCCAGAAAGGCCTCGGCCAGACTGGAGCGGGCCGCCCGGTTGGCTTGCAGGTGCTGCGGGTCGCGTTGTTTCATTGGGTTAGTGTATTAATGCGCTATTACGTTATCACAGGCGGTGCTGGAGCGCAAGCGTTCAGGTTTCAGGAAAGGCGCGATCATCCTTGCCTGAACCCTGAACCCTGAACCCTGAACCCTGAACCCTGAACCCTGAACCCTGA
>CAZUTZ010000346.1:1316-2578 GCA_964623655.1 uncultured Wenzhouxiangella sp. | reverse complement strand
GGAAATCGATGAGGCGTTCTTCGAAGACGCCCACCGCTTGAGCAAGACGCCCGGCGCCCATCGTGCCCCACTGTGCTTTGTGGCCGGCTACCTGTTCTGCGCTGATGCCTTGTCCGTTTATAAACAGCTGAAACTTCCGACCTGGCTTGCGCACGGTGAGCGGGGCGACTTTACCGACTACTCGCGCTCGCAAGCCCTGGCCAACGAGCCGAACTGGAGAATCACCCAATTCTCAACAGGCGCCTTGCCCTACTTCGAGCTGCCCGACAGATTCATGAGCACTTACGATGAGTTCCTAGAAGCGGCAAGCAGCGACGGAGCAGTAAACCAGAACGTCGGCAGCTGATCTCTTGCAGAAAAAACCCGGCATGTTGCCATGCCGGGTTTAATCAAAGCGAGCAGCTAGGGTCTGCTTTTAATCGTCCTCAGCAGCCTGTTGCTGATTCAGCACTTCAGCGCTGGCAAAAGCTGCAAAGTCTTCTTCTTCCAGATCACCACTCACAGCTGTTTGCCCGCGCCCTTGCAGGGACGGGAAATTAACGATGGTGGACATACCGCCCAGTGGCTGCGGCAAACCCTGGTGACAGGTCGTGCAGTTGACCTTGCGGCCTTCACCTGTCGGGCCATGCCGTTCCGGCGGCAGGATCGCGCTCAAAGGTGCCACGTAGTCAACATTAACCTGACGAACCATTTCCAGCCCGAACCATGGAGTAACACGCTCTGGCGTACTGGACTCCCAGGTATTGAAGTTGCGGCTGTTATGGCAGTAGGTGCAGTTGACGTTCAGCGCCTCGGACATGTGGATCATCAGCGCGTATGTGCGCTCCGTTTCCTGCATGCTGCCAATGGGTTGCCCTTCGGGCAGCGCCGTACGGCCTGCAACGCGGATCGACTCATCACCTTCAATCAGATCCGAGAACGGGTCCCAGGGCAGTGAGGTCAAGCCGACCTCTTCAGCCGGACGGTTCTGACCAGCGGTCCATCCAAGCATGCCGCTACCACCATGGGCTGCCGTATCTGAGTTGTAGAAACCGTACTGCGGAACGTTTTCTCCACGGTGACAGGTATAGCAGGTCACGGCGGTCTCGCCCACGTGCTCGTTCCAGTCCTCGTTAATGGTCCAGTTCATCTCCAGCATGCGCCGGGAGACGACTTTGGTATAGACCTCGTCAGACGCCATGTTATCGAGCTGGTGACAATAGGCACAGCCTTGCTCGGGCGCGATCCAATCGACCCAGGCCTGCTTCAGGTGGTTGAATTCG
>CAZUTZ010000346.1:0-1306 GCA_964623655.1 uncultured Wenzhouxiangella sp. | reverse complement strand
TGTCAGGTCACCCAGCAACTGGACGTTCTGATAAATCTCACCAGCGGTGGGGCCTGCTGCGGCAGGCGGTGGGGTCGACTGTGGGACCGCGACCAGCTGTTCCTGAAGGCGGGCTTCGGCCATGCGCGGGTTGGTCACCTCGACCATGCCCGTGCCGCGAAAGCCGGTCTGCTCGGAATCAATCGGGGGCACTTCCCAACCAGCGGTCAACAACATCGCCACGGTCAACGCCCCGAGGATGGCACCGATAATCCAGACTAGAATTTTCATTGTCCACCCCCGGCAGGCATCATGCCAGCAGGATCAACTACACCAGTATCTGGATACGGCGGCACCAGTCCATGCTGAATACCCCACAGATACCAATTGTCGACGACCGTGCCGCTGAGCAGAATTCCGATACCACCCGTAATGGGGCACAGTACGGCAAACCACCAAGCCCAGCGGTGAATCGATTCGGTGTTGGCGCAGAAACCCATGGTCCAGCGCCAGAACAGACCGCTGCGCTCATAACCCGTGCCCAGATCAATCGCTTGTTCAATCTCGCGCTCTGAACCGAACCGGCTGGTTGCCATCACGGTGCCACCATGCATGGCAAACAGCAGCACTGAGCCAAACAGGAAGACAATCGAGAGCATGTGGAACGGGTTATAGAACAGGTTGCCGTAGCGGATCGAGAACGCCGTGGTCCAGTCCAGGTGCGGGAAGATACCGAAAGGCACGGCCTCACTCCAGCTACCCATCATGACCGGGCGGATGAATCCAAGTACCAGGTACAACCAGATCGCTGCCATGAAGGCCCAGGCGACATGGGTCCCAAGACCCAGCTGCCGGGCTCGGCGATACATTCGCATCCACCACAGCAGGATCGAGACGGTCAGAAAGAAACCAGCCAGCAGCCACCAGCCGCCTTCATTCAGGGGCGGCAGACTCAGGCCCCACTCAGGGCCGGGCGGCTCCAACGCAAGCCAGGGTAGCTGGCGGATGAACTCGATCGGACTCCAGTCAACCGAAGCCCACATGTTCAGGCCCATGATCTGGATTGCGATCACCCCGGTCAGGATGGAAGCAAAACCATACCCACCCAGATAGATCGGGCCAATTTGTGCATCACCGATCCAACCAAGCATTTTGGAGTGAAACGGTTTGCCGAGGCGCTGATCGTTCCCGCTTGGAAGCGGCACGCCGTAGTCGAGCGGCCCGTGTGCCTGGGCGCGCGTAAAGATGTTCCAATTTTCAGCCATGACGACGATATCCCTTCAGGTTTACGACCAGATCGGCAGCTCAAGCCACCAGTTCCACCATT
>CAZUTZ010000345.1:0-2579 GCA_964623655.1 uncultured Wenzhouxiangella sp. | reverse complement strand
TGGCCGGCCTGACCCTGCCGATCACGCCGGTGCAGATCCTGTGGGTCAACATGGCGATCGCCATCACCCTGGCTCTGGCGCTGGCTTTCGAACCGCTGGAAGACGATGTCATGCAACGCTCGCCGCGGCCGCTGGATCAGGAATTACTCACTTCATTTGTCGTTACCCGAATCCTCTGGGTTGGACTGCTGCTCACCGCCGGAACGTTCTACCTGTTCAACCAGGTGCTGACCGCCACCGGTGACGAAGCGCTGGCCAGAACCATGGCCGTCAACGTCATCGTGGCCGGCCAGCTGACCTACCTGTTCAACTGCCGGCGCTGGCAGGCAGCCAGCTGGACCGTGAGCGCGCTTTTGAGCAATCGCTGGGCCTGGCTCAGCGTGAGCTTGCTGATTCTGCTGCAGATGGCATTCACCTACCTGCCGCCGGCCCAGACCGTGTTCGGCACCACCGGTCTGCCGCTGTCCTACTGGGGCACCGTGATCGGCTTCGGGGCGCTGGTGTTTTTCCTGGTCGAAGTGGAAAAAACCGTGACGCGCTGGCTGAACATCGGCTGGGCTTCGCCGGATGGCCGACCGTCGCGAACCTGAGCCGTCAGCGCTGACCGAGATGCCCGCTATGTGCTCTGCCATCCTCTGGCCAGCGATTCGCCAGCGTTCATGACCGACTGCTGCCAATGACCTATTGCCTCGGCCTGCGCTTGCACGACGGCCTGGTGCTGGCCTCGGATTCCCGCACCAGCGCCAGCGTCGACGACATCAGCGTCTACTCCAAGATGCATGTGTTTGAAACCGCGGCCGACCGGGTTGTGGTTCTGCTTTCGGCGGGCAACCTGGCCACCACGCAGGCGGTGCGCAGCCAGATCAATCGCGATCTTTCCAATCCTGACGCCGAACGCACGCTCAACACCCTGGCGCACCTGGATGAAATCGCCGCCTACGTCGGCGAGATCAACCGGCAGGTCCAGAGCAGCGTGGCGCCGACTGCCGAACAGGCTGCCGGCTTCAATCCGGAGGCCACTTTTCTGCTCGGCGGCCAGATCGGCAGCGCTCCGCACGATATTTTCCTGATTTATCCGCAGGGCAACTACATTGCCGCCTCGCGCCAGAAACCCTTTCTCCAGATCGGTGAGACCAAGTATGGCAAACCCATTCTGTCGCGCCTGGCCGACGGCAGCATGGACCTGGACCTGGGCGCCCGGCTGGCCCTGGTGTCCATGGACGCGGCCATGCGTTCCAATCTGTCGGTGGGTCCACCGGTCGAGGTCGCTGTCTGCCCGGCCGGCCTGCATCGCATCGGCCGACGCCTGAAACTGGGAGAAAACGCCCCGTATCTGCGCCAGCTTGCCGACACCTGGAACAAGAAGCTCGGCCGGGCTTTTCTCGAGTTGCCCGATCCGGAGGGCTGGCAGATCGACTGATCGCCTTCAGCCGGCAACGATCGACGGACGGAAAAACGATGAGCGGCTGAAAGCCGTGCGCTCGATGACGCTTTCGATCTTGCGGAGTTTTTCAATCACCGGCGGCATCAGGACAAACGGATAGGGATCAGGCTGATCCAGGCTGCGGGTGAGCAGATTGATGCGGCGGGCCAGGTCGATCCAGCACGAAATCCGCTCATCGAACCCAAGCCTGAGCACGTCCGGTCTGACCATGCCGTTCTCGGCCGCGGTCTCCAGCGTATCGCCGATCTGCAGGTAGTGGGCCCAGCACTCGGCCCAGTCTTCCCAGGGATGGGCGCTGGCATACGCGCTGATGAAAGACTGCCACCAGTCCGGGCGCGGCCCGTCGCGGTAATAGGCCTCCAGCGCCGCGCCGTAGTCGGCGCGCTCGTCGCCGAAGTAGGCGCGCAGCTCGTCAAGCCACGGACTGCCGGCCACCAGCCGGTCCCAGTAATAGTGCCCGACCTCGTGACGAAAATGCCCCAGCAAGGTGCGCTGGGCCTCATTCATCTGCACGCGCATGCGCTCGCGTTCCACGTCGTCGGCTTCGCGGATGTTGATGGTGATCAGCCCGTCGGCATGCCCGGTCATCACCGGCTGCTCGTTGGCCGAATCCAGGAACTCAAGCGACGCGGGGTTGTTTTCCAGAAAGGCAAAGCCCAGTCCGGCATCCGGATTCTGGTGGCGACTATCCAGCGGCAGCCCGTAGCGCAGCAGATCGTAAACCAGCCGCCGCTTGCGCCGCTCGATCGCCAGCCAGAGCTCGCGGTTGCCGGGCTTGTCGAGATTGGGAATGACTTCGTTCAGCCGACACGCGGTACAGAAAACATGGTCGTCTTCGGCTGGCACCATCCAGTTGCAAACCTGGTGCTCGGAGTAATTCAGGCACTTTCGATAGCGACGGCCCTGAGCGCGCGGATGGTCGGCGCGCCACAGACCCTCGCTTTCCGGAAAGATGGCCGTTTGCACACCCAGGTCCGGCAAAAAACCCAGCTCGGCGCCGCAGGCCACGCAGCGCGTGTTTTCGAAATACAGCGTGTTGCCGCAGCCGCAGGCGAAATTTTTCATGGCGGAACAACCAGACTAGTGGGCCATGCGGCTAATAAGGTAACGCTCAGAGTCACTGTGCTGGCGCGAA
>CAZUTZ010000344.1:0-2584 GCA_964623655.1 uncultured Wenzhouxiangella sp. | reverse complement strand
CTCCCGAGCTGATCCCCGCCGTTTCATCCAGACCCAGCGCGAGGTTGATGTTCTGCATCGCCTGGCTGGCCGCGCCTTTGAGCAAGTTGTCGATGACGGCCACGAAAGTCAGCCGGTAAGGCTGGCGCGGGTCGATGGCAAAGCCGCCGATCTTCAGGCCGGGACGGCCGGCGATTTCGCGAATCTCCGGAATCTCCTCGCTGATCTCGACCAGCGGGGCATCGCAGTAGGCGGTTCGGAACAGCTCCAGCAGCTGGCCGGTTTCGAGCGCCAGCGAAAGGTTCACCGAAATCGTCAGCGAGATGCCGCGAAAAAACGGCGCCACGTGCGGGTGGAAACGCACCGGCCGGCCCAGATGCGTTGAGATCTCGCGCTCGTGCAGATGCCCGGTGAGACTGTACGGAATCAGGTTATCTGCCAGCCGATCCGGATCATTGCGCGGCGACGGCGTCTTGCCCGCGCCGCTGAAGCCCGACACGCCGAACACGATGGGCGGCCGGGTCAGATAGTCGCGCAGTGGCAAGAGCGCAAATTGCGCCCCTGTGGCATAGCAGCCGGGATTGCTGATGCGGCTCGCCCCGGCCAGGGCCGCCCGATTCCACTCGGTCAGGCCGTACACCCAGGCCGGGTCGAAGCGATAGTCGGCGCCGAGATCAACGATAACCGCTCCCGGGTGGGCCGCGGTAATGGCCTCCACCCAGGGCGCGCTGACGCCGTTCGGCAAGGCCAGCACCCAAACTTGCGCATCGACTTTGGCCACGCCATCGGGCTCGAGTCTGACCAGGCGGCCTGCGGGATCCGGCCAGCCGGGGTCGATCTCGCGCAGGGACTGCCCGGCCTGCGAGGACGACGAGGCCAGCGCCAGCTCCAGCTGCGGATGCGCGGCCAGCAAAGGCAGAAAAGCCGAGCCGGTGTAACCCCGGCCACCGATCAGGGCGACGCGTTGCTTAGTCAATGCCATCCTCCTGCCAGCCCGAATCGCGCGTGCGGGCATCGTCTACCAGGCGCTCAAGCAGGCCGAAATCTTCAACGCCAATGGTATGCACGATCCATTCGCCGCGCCTGAAACTGGCGTGAGCCTGCTGAAGATACCAGCCGGCAATCGGATTCGACGCCCGCGAGCGCCAGTAAAGCCGCGAAAAACGACCGCGCAGCATTTGCCAAAGGGCCGCTGCCAGACCCTCACCCTGGGCTTCCGGCGTGACCACGAATTTGTCCAGGTAGGGGATGCCGTCAATCCCGCGCGCAATCAGCGCCGCCGCCCGGCCCGACTCGGCGAGCAGCAGACCTTCCAGATCGCGGGCCTGGCGCCAGTCCGGCCGCAAGCGACGGCCAAAGCTGGCTTCCAGCATGCCTTCCAGTCGCGGCACATAGTCTGCGGGAATCTCGCTCAGCCAATCGATGCGCTCGCCGCGCCGGATCAGGGTGCCGGCGCCAGTATGGGTGAACAGCTCGCGGGTCAGCTTGGCCGCCGAGGTGATCGAAACGGAAGTCTCCGGCGGCAAACGCTCCAGCATGTCCTTGATCTGTGCGAGTTTCAGCTGCATTCCGGAATGCACCCAGTCTTGGGCAATCAGGTGCTCGTAGTCGCCGCTGATCGAAATGGCCGAGATGATGCGCCCGTTCTGGTCGAGCAGGCCGCCGGTCCCGGTCAGGAAAATCACCTTGTAGGGCTGGAGTTCCCACACCAGTTCGCGCGCGGCGATATCGGCATTGATGTTCATGACCTGGCCGCCGGCCGACTCACCCATGCAGGCCACCACCGGCAGCGCGCCGGCGCTCACCGCCGAGCGAACGGGATCGAGCTCGATGCTGTCGACCTGGCCGACCAGACCCAGCTTTTCCGGGTCGGCCAGGCTGGCGTTGAAAACGCCGTGCAGAATGCCCCGGGCGCGCACGCCGCGCGCCTCCAGCGCGTCGACCAGGGCGGCATTGGCCCTGTAGATCACCGGCCGCACCACCGCCATGACCGCCTCGGTGGTCACCCGCAAGCCTTCGTGTTTTTCGACCGGCACGCCGGCCTCACGCATCGCTTCGTCAAGCTGGGGGCCGGCCCCGTGCAGCACGATGGGCGTCAGGCCCAGACGATGCAGAAAAGCCAGGGCGGCCGCCAGCTCGTCCAGATCCTCGCGCAGCACCGCGCCGCCGACCTTGACCACGGCAAAGCGCGACTCCTCGATGCGCGAGAACTGCTTTAAGTACTGGCGCGCCTCGCGGCTGGAGCCGAGCTGGCCGAGCAGTTCGATAACGGTGCGGCGAACTTCAGCCATGCTGATCCACAATGCTCCGATAAATCGATTCGATACGTTCCAGTTGCTCCACGGCCACCCATTCGTCGGTTGCGTGGGCCTGGGCAATATCGCCCGGACCCAGCACCAGCGCCGGCAGTCCGGCGTCGGAGAACAGGGAGGCTTCAGTCCAGAAGCCGACCGGTTCACCGATGGTCAGCGCATGAAGCTCGCAAAAAGCTCGGGCCGAGGCGTCATCGCGACCGCCGGCCGGAAGCGGTGGACCGGAGAAGGGAATCTCCCAGCTCGCCCAATCGCCGGCCCCGGTCAGGTTCTCGAGCGCCTCGAACAACACT
>CAZUTZ010000343.1:1642-2656 GCA_964623655.1 uncultured Wenzhouxiangella sp. | reverse complement strand
AATAAACCGGCTCGCCCCCGACCTGCGCGTACTCCCCAACCTCCATACCAAGCTCAACCAGCTCGGCTGCCTGTACCTGCTCACGCGGACCCGGTCGGGCATCACCAGCGATCACGACGCGCCGCCCATCCGCGTCATAGACGTTGGCGCCATAGACCCGACCAATTTCGAAAACCGCGTTGAGAGACTGCGCCACCCGAACAAGATCGCCTTCGGCATAGGCTTGTTGCACTGGCATGCGGATCGCGCGTGCAACCAGCTCGATCTCCTTTTCCAGCCGTCGTTCGATCAGCCCTTCGACGGCATGAAAGGTCAACCAAACGACTCCGGCGGCGAGCAAGGTCAGGGGCAGCACCATCTGGATCATCAGGCGGGTACGGAGACTGTTCATAAGGACCCGAAATTTGGATACATGCGCCATTGTGACACACTCAGGCGAGTTTGCGGACGACGAACCATCCCTAAGTCATTGTTTTAACGATCAAGGGATTGTTGGCATGATAAGTGCATTTAGTTCATCGCACTCAGTGCACTCATTCAAATATCAGGAGTTTTACCAATGAAGTTTCGCCATACTTTGCTGACGCTGATCATTGCCATGTCTTTTGGTGTCGCAGGCGCCGCCGCTCAGGAACATCAGATGCAGCAAGAGCCGCCAGCTGATATTGACGTGTCGGATGCTCAGCTGGAGCAGTTCGCAGAAGCTCAGGTCGCCATCATCGAAATCCAGCAAGACTTCTCCGGCCGTTTGCAGGAAGTAGATGACCCGGATCGGGCCCATGAACTTCAGGTTCAGGCCAATGAAGAAATGACCGACGCCGTCGCTGACGCCGGCCTGGATGTCGAGTCATTCAACGCGATCGCAATGGCAGTCCAGAACGATCCGGAACTGCAGCAGCGTCTAACCATGCTTCTGGAAGACAGCTGATAGATCTTTTCAGCTTCTTGCTGAAAGTGTAGAGCTGAACGGGCCGATCCTTCGGGGTCGGCCCGTTTTTTGCCGAGAGATTGGCT
>CAZUTZ010000343.1:0-1632 GCA_964623655.1 uncultured Wenzhouxiangella sp. | reverse complement strand
AGTGATGACATCAGCCGCGGCCGTGCGCAAAATACTTGTGTGTACGCTGATCCCCCGGCGAGCGAGCTGCTCGACCCAGTCTTCCGATCGATCACCTTCATCGAACCCGGCCGCTTCGGCATCAGCCTTGGTTGCGCCACAGAGCAAAGAGCTCACGCCTGACCAAGGTACCGCGCCAAGGCACATGGCACACGGCTCACAAGAAGTGACCAACTCGACCGGCCCGAACGGTGTGTCGGACAGGCTGGGCTGGCCCAAGCGCTGCTGAGCCAGGCTCAGGGCCACGATTTCGGCATGGGCCGACGAGCAGTTGCCGGGCTCGACCCGATTGACGCCAACGGCCAGGACGCGGCCTGAGTCGGCTGCCACGACCAGCGCGCCAAATGGACCGCCGGTGTCGTTGACCACATTTTGCTCAGACAAACTGATGGCAACGCGCATCCGTTCCTCTGGGCTGTCCAGGCTCTCAGGCAGGCGCGCACAAAAATCGCCGATCCAGGTCGGCAGATGAATTTGCAGACTCATGGCTTGAATCATGCCACCGTGAATCATGCCGCAGCCCTCCCCCGGACGGCCTCGAACAAGGCAATACCGGCTGCCACAGACACATTGAGGCTCTCCACCGCCCCAGGCATGGGAATGCGAAGCAGCTGGTCACAATGTTCGCGCGTGAGGCGGCGCATGCCGCGCTCCTCACCCCCAAGCACCAGCGCAATCGGGCCGCTCAGCGATGTTTGCTGGATAGACATATGTGCGGCACCGTCAAGACCCACTCGCCATAAGCCCCGTTCCGCTAGTCGACGTAAACACCGCGCCAGATTGGTCACCCGGGCCAGAGGAATACGTTCGGTTGCCCCCGCGGCTGAGCGCCGGGTCACCGGTGTCAGCCCCGCGGAGCGATCTTTCGGCACCACGACCGCATCGGCGCCGGCCGCCGCGGCAGAGCGAATGCATGCACCGAGATTGTGTGGATCGGTAACGCCGTCCAGCACCAGCACGAAGGGCTGTTCCGACTGGTCCAGGCATTGATCAAGACCCTGATCATCCAGCGGCTCGCGCGGCATGAACTCAGCGATTACGCCCTGATGTCTGACGTTGTCCGACAGACGATCCAGCGTGCGAGCATCGCAATTCTGCACGGCGATGCCGGCCTGCTGCAGTTGGGCCTGGAGCTGCATCAGCCGCCCTTCTCGGGGCTGCATCCAGACCCGGGTCAGCCGCTCCGGGCTTGTTTTAAGCAGCGCTTCGACGGCGTGGATGCCCATCACCTGATCGCGCTTCATGGCCGTTTGCCGCCCTCAACCAGCCGCATATCGATCTTGCGCTCCTCCAGGCTGACCGCGGTGATTTCCACTCGCACCCGGTCGGCCAGGCGCAGGCGAACGCCGCGACGCTTGCCGGTCAGACTGTGGCTGACCGGGTCGAACTGGTAGTAATCGTTAGGCATGGCGGTGACGTGCACCAGCCCGCTGACGCCATAATCGGGCAATTCAACGAACAGCCCGAAACTGGTCACGCCGGTCACAATTCCATCGAAGATGTCGCCCAGATGGCGCTGCATGAACTGCGCCTTGAGTCGCTCATCGACATCACGCCCCGCTTCTTCGGCGCGCCGCTCGGTCCAGGAACAGT
>CAZUTZ010000342.1:0-2671 GCA_964623655.1 uncultured Wenzhouxiangella sp. | reverse complement strand
GGCTGGAAAGGAGTTTCTGTGCCACCAAAGCGCCACCGACCAATCCGAACCAGCACTGCCTATCTGACCCACGGATCGCCAGCAGCCGGCGCCACTCGCCGCCACTCCCGAACTCCCACGGGTCGCCAGCAGCCGGCGCCGCTCGCCGCTTACCCCCAACCCCAACGGATCGTCACGCAACTCACCGCCACCCCGAAATCCCGCGAATTCCGAGCAACTGGAGGCAACCCGCCCCTACCCATTGTTCAGCCAGAACCAGCCCGCAAACTGCGCCAGGCAATCACCACTCCGATGGCCAGGCTGCCCAGGGCGGGCAGGGAATAATCGGCGGCCAGCGGCGGTACCTCGTAGCCGGCCAGGACGGCAGCGGCGATGATCAAGCCCGCGGCCAGGATGGCACCGGGCAGGCGGCGATTGTGGCGGCCGACCTGCAGGCCCAGGCGTTGGAGCTCGTCGGAGTCGATGCGGGCACGCAATTTGCCGGTCGAGGCCAGCTTGAGCGCCTCGTAGACCAGGTGCGGTACTTCGGGGCTGCGGGCAAGCAGGCTGGGTAGCTGCCGGCCGATCTTCTCCGCCGTGCGCGGCAGGCCGTAGCGTTCGCGGTAAATGCCTTCCAGCTCCGGCTTTGCGACCTCCCAGATATTGAGCTTGGGATACAGATCGCGCCCCATGCCCTCGATGTTGAGCAGCGTCTTTTGCAGCATGATCAGCTGCGGCTGCAGCGTCAGCTTGAAGCGTCGGGCAACCTGGAACAGGCTGATGACGGTCTCGGCGAACGACACTTCTTCGAGCGGTCGCGTGAACGCCGGTTCGCAGACCGTGCGCGTGGCGGCTTCCAGCTCGTCAATGCGGGTGTCCGGCGGCACCCAGCCGGCTTCTATGTGCAGCTCGGCGACGCGTCGGTACTCGCGGTTGAAGATGGCCAGGAAATTTTCGCCGATGTAGTAAAGATCGCTGGGCGTCAGACTGCCGACGATGCCGAAATCCAGCGCAATCAGCGTTGGATCCTCCGGATTGCTGGCGTTGACCAGGATGTTGCCGGGATGCATGTCGGCGTGGAACAGGTTGTCGCGAAAAACCTGGGTGTAGAACAGGCGCACGCCGCGGCGCGCCAGGACTTCCAGATTGACCTTGCGCCGCCGCAGCTCCGCCAGGTCGCGAATGGGGACGCCGCTGACCCGCTCCATGACCATGACCCGGCTGGCGGTCAGTTCCCAATAGATTTTCGGGATGTAGAGTTCCGTGGAGTTTTCGAAGTTGCGCCGAATCAGCGAGGCGTTGGCGGCCTCGGCCTGCATTTGCAGTTCATCGTGAACGACCCGACCGAATTCCCGGACGATGTCATCCGGACGGATCCGGTCGCCTTCCGGATGGTAACGACGGACCAGAGCACCCAGGCTCCGGAGCAGGGTCAGGTCACGCTCGATCTGGCCTTCGATATCCGGGCGGACCACCTTGACCACCACGGCCTCGCCGGTCTTGAGCACGGCGCCGTGTACCTGGGCGATCGACGCCGAGGCCAGCGGCATGTCTTCGAACTCGGAAAACAATTCATCGATCGGGGCCTTGAGCTGCTGCTCGATGATGATGCGCGCCTGGTCGGATGGAAAAGGTGCTACGGCATCCTGCAGGCCGGCCAGTTCATCGGCGATATCGGGCGGCAACAGATCGCGGCGTGTCGACAGGATCTGGCCGAACTTGACGTAAATCGGTCCCAGTTCCTGCAGCGCCAGACGCAGGCGTTCGCCGCGCGGGAGTTCGCCGATGGCCTTGCGCCCGGGAATCAGGCGAAACAGCCGGGCCAGCGGCAGGCCTTCGAGCAGATCATCGAGCCGATAGCGCGTGAGCGTCAGCAGGATGCCGATCATGCGAAGCGGATGTCGGACCATTCAGAGCGACCCCAGACCCCGGCGGCGCATTTTGACTTCCAGCCGATCCACCGCCTCACGCAGCTCGTCGACATCGCGGGCGAACGCCTCGGCCTCGGCCCGAGTGGTCAGCAGGCCGCTTTCCTCGCGCAGGTAGTGGGTCACCTGTTCTCCCGCAACGCCGGCCAGGCGCCGGCCGGCGCCGGCCGAATCGCGCAGCACGCGCCAGACCTGATGGCCGACCACGTCGCCGAGCTGTTCAGTCAGCAGGCCTTCCCAGTCCGGGTCCAGCTTGCGCAGCAGTTGCTCCAGCGCCTGGGCCGAGCCGGCGTCGCCGTCAATACGCACCCCGCTGTGCTTGCCAAACCAGTCCGGCGCGCTCATCGCCAGCAGGGCGCTTGGCGAACCGGTGATGACGGTATCGGGCGGCAGGTCGGTTTCGGCGACCACGGTGAGGCGCTCAGGCTCGCCGCAAAAGAACAGATCGATACCCAGGCCCGTCAGGGCCAGCTGAATACAGCGCTGATCCAGCGTGTTCAAGCGCTGCTTGCCCACCGGGTCTGCGTCGAGCACCTGGTTGATTGCCCGATCGACTGCGGTCGCCAGCAGCCCCGGCAGAGGGGTGAGATAACGGCCCATGGCGGCCTGAAGACTCCCTTAAATCCGAACGCCGCGATGCACGGCGCAAATTCCGGCCGAGTAGTTCTCCCAGCTCACGTCTTCAAAACCGGCTTCTTCCAGCAGGCCGGCCAGAGCGTCCTGGTCAGGAAAGCGGCGGATCGACTCGGCCAGATACTGGTAGC
>CAZUTZ010000341.1:0-2672 GCA_964623655.1 uncultured Wenzhouxiangella sp. | reverse complement strand
ATCATCCAACACCACTCCCCGCTTGAAGGTTGGGTGCAGGGTGTTAGTCGTGCCACCCACTCCCATCGCTCAAGTCTTTTGCACCTTGTAGGACCGCAATAATAAAAGCCGTTAGCCGGCCGATACAATCAGGCCGGTACGTTGATCTCCGCCAAAGCCTCAACGATCAGATCTACATCGTCGTCGGTATGAGCGGCACTCATGGAAATTCGCAGCAGGTTCAGTCCGGCGGGCGTGGCCGGCGGGATCATCAGGTTGGCGTAAACACCGGCCTCGAGAAGGCTGCGCCAGTGGTGCAGGGCGCTGGCGCGATCGGGCAGGATGATGGCGGCGACCGGTCCGGGCTGCTCGCTGCCCAGTCGATACCCGAGCTCCCGTGCTCCGGCATAAAGTCGGGTGAAGTTGCGCTGGAGCTGGTCTCTGAGATCCCGGCCGTTGACCAGACGCTCAAGTGCTGCGCGCGTGCCGGCGATGGTCGCCGGGGAGGGCGAGGCGGTAAAGATGTAGGGCCGGCAGGCCAGTCGCATCAGCTCCAGTTCGGGGTGCGGCGAGACACAGAAGCCGCCGATTCCGGCCAGGCTTTTGGAGAACGTGCCGACCACAAAGTCGACCCGATCCAGCAGCCCGAAGGCCTCGGTCAGACCAAGCCCTTTGTCGCCGAACACGCCAAAGGAATGAGCCTCATCGACCAGCAGCCAGGCGCCGTGACGTTCCTTGACCTCGACAAAAGCCTCCAGCGGCGGCTGGTCGCCCAGCATCGAATACAGGCCTTCGACGACGATCAGGGCGCGACTCGCGTCCGAACCCAGGCGCTCGAGGCGCCGATTGAGGTTGTCCGGATCGTTGTGGCGGAACCGGATGGTTTCGGCCTGGCTCAAACGAGCGCCGTCGTAAATGCTGGCGTGGCTGTCCGAGTCCAGCAGCAGAAAGTCACCTTTTCCGGCCAGCGCAGACAGGCTGCCCAGATTGGCCTGGTAGCCGGTGGAAAACACCATGGCCGATGGCCAGCCGAAGGCCTGCGCCAGGTCCTGCTCAAGTGCGCGATGGGTGTCGTAGCTGCCGTTGGCCATCCGCGAGCCGGTTGTGCCTGAACCCAGTGCCGCCAGAGCCTGGCCGGCCGCCGCAATCACGTCCCGGTCGTAGGTCAGGCCAAGATAGTTGTTGGTTCCGGCCAGCAAGACCTCGCGTCCGCCAATGCGGCCGCGCGTTGCCGACAACACGCTTTCAATGGGCGTGGCGATGGGCGCCGGGGAAACCGTGCCAAGGGTGGCTCGAGCCTCGACCAGGGGCTGGAATTTGTCGAACAGACTCATGCTCGCTCCTCGATCAATTCGGCCAGACGCCCGGCCAGTTCGTCCAGAGTGCTGACTTCGGCCAAAAGGTCGACCGGTACTGACAGGTCAAGCTCATCCTCGACTTCCATGACCAGATTCATGATCTGGACTGAATCCAATCCGGCGTCGGAGCTCAAGTTCTCGGTCCAACTCAGATTGCTTTGCTCAGGCAGCGCTCGGCTCACCGCCGCTTTGATGGACTGTCGGGCTTTTTCCAGCGAATCGCTCGTCATTGTCTCCAGCCGGGAAGTTCGGGCAGCGCCGATTCCAGGGTGCGCTGCGGGGACCAAGGTTGCAAAACGCAGGCAAGTTTACTCTCGCAAACCCAGTCAATGTGAGTGAGCTCTCGCACTTTGCCCGGGTTCAGAACGGGTGGGCTGGTCCGCAGACGGGACAGCATCAGATTGACCCGCGCTGCCGTATGCAGCACGGGACCCGGCAGTGGCAGCATTTTGACCGTCCGCCCGCGGACCGCGGCGGCGGTCTCGGCTACTTCGGCCCAGCAGTATCCGCCGGGCTTGCCGTCATCCAGGCACTGCGTGGCACCGCCCAGCGTCGGAATTTCCAATAGTTGGTGAATTGCCCTGCACAAATCGTCGACATGGAGCAGCGAAAAGCGCGCCTCGGGCGGCCCCGCGCGCAGCAGGACGCCCCGCGCCAGCATCGCCCACAGCGGCGCCAGCGCGGGGTCTTCCGGCCCGTAGACCGCCGGCGGGCGCAGGATCAACCAGTCCAGCGCGCTACTCTCGACCAGTGTCTCGGCGGCTCGTTTGCTGGCCGCGTAGTGCGACAACTGCGGCTCGCGCGCGGCAAGACTGGATACCAGGATCAGGCGCGCGCCGGGCTGAAAGCGCTCCATGGCTCCGACCAGGCGCGCGGTGCCGGCAGCGTTGATGCGGGCAAAGTCGATGTAACGTCTTCCGGCGATTGCTCCGGCCAGGTGAACGACCGCATCGCAGTCCTTGACCAGACGACCCAGCGACGCCGGGCAATCCAGGTCACCCTGAATGAGTTCAAGTCCGGGTTGGGCGCGTAAGGCGCCGGGCCGCCGCACCAGGGCACGGACGGACAGGCCGCTTGCAGTCAGCGTCTGCAGCAGACTGCTTCCGATGAAGCCGGTGGCACCGGTCAGCGCAATGAGCTGGCTCACGCCGAAACGGCCTCAGACCAGAAACAATAGAGCGCTTCGGTCAATCAACCGCGAGTGGGCTCGGCCGCTTCGGTATGCGGGGTGCGATCGACCAGTTCGCGCGGCACCCACTGCTGTTGCTCGAGCTGATTGCGCTTGAGAAAGTCCTGACGGGCGCCGCTGCGCGAAAGCTTGCCCGACGACGTTCG
>CAZUTZ010000340.1:0-2672 GCA_964623655.1 uncultured Wenzhouxiangella sp. | reverse complement strand
CAGGGTAACCATCAGGAACCACTCGCGAAGACTCAGATCCTTGAGGCCGGCCACGCTGTTGTGCGTCACCTCTCCATAGAACACGCGACGGACCAGCCACAGGCTGTAGGCCGCACCCAGCAGCAGGCTGGTTCCGGCCACGAAGGCGAACCAGAAGTTGGCCTGGAAGGCGGCCATGATCACCATGAACTCACCCACAAAACCCGACGTGCCGGGCAGGCCCGAATTGGCCATGAAAAACAGCACGGCAAACATGCCCAGCCAGGGCATGGTGTTGGCGACACCACCGTAGCTGGCCATGTCGCGACTGTGCACACGGTCATACAGCATGCCGATGATCAGGAACATGGCGCCGGAAACAAAAGCGTGCGAGATCATCTGCACCATGGCGCCGGTCACGCCCAGGCCCGCGCCCACCACGCTGCCGGTATTGCGCGCGATGGCAAAAGCCAGAAACAGCCCCAGGGTAACAAAACCCATGTGCGCAATCGAGCTGTAGGCAATCAGCTTTTTCATGTCGCTCTGGGCCAGAGCGACAAACCCGATGTAGGCAATCGCGACCAGCGACAGCCCGATCACCAGCCAATCCAGGGCGGCAGCGGCGTCCGGAGTAATCGGCAAGGCAAGGCGGATCAGCCCATAACCGCCGATCTTGAGCATGATGGCCGCCAGGACAACCGAGCCGCCGGTGGGCGCCTCGACGTGCGCGTCGGGCAGCCAGGTGTGGACCGGCCACATCGGCAGCTTGACGCCGAATGCGACCAGGAAAGCCAGGAAAATCAGGATCTGGGCGTTGAGCGAGATCGGCAGATCGTGGAAATCCAGAATCTGAAAGCTGCCGGCCTGCAGATACAGCCACAGCAGCGCGACCAGCATGAACACCGAGCCCAGGAAGGTGAACAGGAACAGCTTGATGGTCGCGTAAATGCGGTTCGGCCCGCCCCAGATCCCGATGATCAAAAACATCGGCACCAGCATGGCCTCGAAAAACACGTAGAACAGCAGCGCATCCAGCGAGGAGAACACGCCCACCATCAGGCCCTGCAGCAGCAGGAAGCTGGCCATGTACAGGTGCGGCCGATCCTTGATGCCCCAGCTGGCGACGATGATCAGCAGAGAAATCGGCGTGGTCAGCAGGATCAGGGGCAGAGACAGACCGTCAATACCCAGATGGTAGTAAATCCCGAAGGCCGCAATCCAGACGACCTGTTCCTCGAACTGCTTGGCCGTAGTCGAAGTATCGAATCCGGCATACAGCACCAGCGCCAGCAGGAACGACACAATGGCGAGGATCAAAGCCAGCGGCCGCACCAGTTTGGGGCTGCTGCCGCCGATGGCGCCAATGACGGCGGCACCGACAATGGGCACCCAGATCAACAGACTCAGCAGGGGCCAGTCAAACACGCATCACCCCCTGAGCAGCACGAACGAAGCCACGATGGCCACCAGGCCGATGATCATGGCGAACGCGTAGTGGAACAAAAAGCCCGACTGCAGAGCACGTGAGGCCTCGGAAATCCGGTTGACCAGGCGGGCGGTGCCGTTGACCAGCCAGCCGTCGATGACCATGCGATCACCGCGGTTGGACAAACCGCCGGCCAGCTTCAGCGCCCCGCCGGTAATGCCCTTCATGTACAGATCGTCAAAGCCGTACTTGTTGTCCAGAATTTTCCAGACCGGGTAGAAGCGCTGCTTGGCGGCCCCGGCGACCGCCGGGTTGAACAGATAAACATAGGTCGCGATCGCCACGCCCAGCATGGCCAGCCAGAACACCGGGGTCACGAAACCGTGCAGGGCAAAGGCAAACGGCCCGTTGTCGAACTTGTAGGCCAGTTGCGCGACCACGTCGTGTGCCTCACGAACGAAGATGGCGTCGGCCAACGCCCCGCCGAACAGCAGCGGCATCACGGTGAAGTAGCCGATCAGCACCGAGGGAATGGCCAGCAGGATCAGCGGCACGGTCACGACCCAGGGCGACTCGTGGGCGTGCGAGCGGGTTGCCTCATCCATGCGCGTTGGCCCATGGAACGCCAGATACAGCAGGCGGAAGGAATACAAGGCGGTGACGACCACGCCGGCGTAGACGGCGAAGGTGGCGAACGCCACGCCCGGCCGTTCGGCCAGTTTGACCGCCTCGATGATCAGGTCCTTGGAATAAAAGCCGGAGAAAAACGGAAAACCGATCAGCGCCAGCGAACCCAGCCACGCTGTGGCCGCCGTGATGGGCAGGTAGCGGGCCAGCCCGCCCATTTCGCGCAGATCCTGCTTGTGGTGCAGGGCGATGATCACCGAGCCGGCGGCCAGGAACAAAAGCGCCTTGAAAAAGGCGTGAGTCATCAGATGGAAGATCGCGACCGAATAGGCCGACACGCCCAGGGCCACGGTCATGTAGCCGAGCTGGGACAGGGTCGAGTAGGCGACCACCCGCTTGATGTCGGTCTGCACGATGCCGACCAGCCCCAGAAACAGGGCGGTGATGGCACCGATGACCAGAATGAAGCTCAAGGCGGTGACCGAGGCTTCGAACATCGGCGACAGGCGCGCCACCATGAAAATGCCGGCAGTGACCATGGTGGCGGCGTGGATCAGCGCGGAAATCGGCGTCGGGCCTTCCATCGAATCGGGCAGCCACACGTGCAGCGGCACCTGCGCCGACTTGCCCATCGCGCCGA
>CAZUTZ010000339.1:0-2683 GCA_964623655.1 uncultured Wenzhouxiangella sp. | reverse complement strand
CGCACACGGGACGGTAACCGGAGCAACCCAGCATGGAAAAATATTTCGATCAGCATATTTCGCGCCAGTTCAACCAGGAGCTGGAAAATCTGCGGCGGGACGTCATGAAGATGGGCGGCATGGCCGAAGAAATGGTGATTGATGCCATGCGGGCATTTCTGGAGGGCGATGTCGAGCTTGCGAACTCGGTGGTCGAGGCTGATCATCAGGTCAACCAGATGGAAAAGGATATCGATGAACTGGCCATGGAGATTCTCGCCCGTCGTCAGCCCACCGCCAGTGATCTGCGCCTGGTGATTGCGATCGTCAAGACGGTCAATGATCTGGAGCGAGTCGGTGATGAGGCGGAAAAGATCGCCAAGCTGGCGATCGAGATGGTGGACTTCGAGCGGCCGCGCAACAACTACTACGAGCTGGAATCCATGGCCGAGCACGTTCGCAGCATGCTCCGCGACGCCCTCGACGGATTCGCTCGCATGGTGCCGGAAATCGCGGTGACGCTGTACCGGGCGGATGAAAAAGTCGACGATGAATATGAGGCGATCCTGCGTCAGTATTACACCTACCTCGCCGAGGAGCCGCGCCGGACGACACGGGTCATCAACGCCATCTGGATTGCGCGCGCTCTGGAGCGGATCGGCGACCACGCCAAGAACATCGGAGAACACGTGTTTTACCTTGTCGAAGGCAAGGATTTGCGCCATATCCCGGCCGATGAGAAAGAGCAGGTGGTGCTCGGCAATCGCCGGGAAGACGCCTGAAGAGATCGGTCAGCAAGCGACCCCGCTGGCCGGATCAGTGCCTGGCCACCATGGGATCAGATCATCACAACCACTGCGGCTGCCGTCATCACGGCCGCCAGTGCAGCGGCCAGCCCAAGCAGGGCAAAAACTTCCCCGGTCATCAGGTGAATCAATCGAATGGATTGACGCCATCCGCCTCGCCGCGTCAAGCCTGAAGCTTTAGTTGATCGATAGCTTGCCTGCTGCATGTTGCATCTCCGTCACCACAAGTCTGGTAACGGATTGCAGCATCAGCGGTTCTCAGAACCTGAGAAAGCGTGTTCAGGCGGCCTGGTCGACTTGCTTGACGGGACCGTTGAGCAGCGCCTCGCGCGTGGCATCGACGATCAGGTCAACTTCTGCATTGCTGATGCCGAACGGCGGGGTATAGCGCAGCGAATTTTCGCCGCCGTGGATGACGTTGATGCCGTGCATGCGCAGGTATTCCTCGGTTGAGCCTTCGCCGTAGGCCTTGTAGCGGCGGCCGTCGAGTTCGACCGAGAACAAAAGTCCGGTGCCCTGGACTCTGGTGATACGACCGCCCAGCTCATCCTTGAGACGCCCGAATTTTTCCAGAAATTCCTGGCCACGCTGGACAATGTTTTGTCGTAGCTCAGGTGTAACCATCTGCAGCACCGTGGTGCCGACGTCGAGCGCACGCGGGTTGGCGGTCATGGTGTTGCCGTAGACGCCCTTGCGGTAAAGATTTGCGGCGCGCTCGTTCATGGCCAGCACCGATAGCGGGTATTGACCGGCATTCAGGGCCTTGGAGTAGGTTTCCATGTCGGGTGCGGGCAGGTTTTCAAAGCCCGGGTAATCGACTACCGACAGGCAGCCTTGCGTACGCAAACCGGCCTGTATGGAGTCCATCAGCAGCAGCGTGCCGTGCTCGTCGCACAGCTTGCGCGCTTCAGCATAAAACGCCGGGTCGAGGGCCGCCCCGGGATTGCCTTCGCCCATGACCGGCTCCATGAACACGGCTTCAAAAAACACCTTGTTGGCGTCAGCATAGGTGAAAACAGCCCGCAGCTGGTCGATGTCATTCGGTTCCACCGTGACCAGATCCTCGCTGTCGCGGAACGAGGCCAGGTGGCGGGCGTAGGTCCGGCGGGTGGAGTCGGAATAGCGGGCCGGTCGCTCGGTTCGACCATGGAAGCCGCCGCGCAGCGACAGGCGCTGAATTTTGTGTCCTTCGCGCGGTCCGCCGGGGTCGGTCATGAACTTGGCGTTGATGTCGGCAATACGACCGGCCACGGTCACCGACTCGGAGCCTGAATTCATGCACAGGAAGCGGTCGAAGGGACAGCCGTGCTCACGTTTGTGGCCGATTTCGCGTTCCAGCGTTTCGACCAGGCGCAAATGGCTGAAGCTGGGCGTCATGACGTTGGCCATCACGTGCGGCTGACTCATGGCCTGGATGACTTTTTCGGGCGCATGCCCGAAACCGAGCATGCCGTAGCCGCCTGAATCGTGCAGCACCGCACCCTTGGCGGTAATGATCCACGGCCCGCGCGCGGCCAGCGCGACATAGGGATTGACCGCATCGTCGGCGTAGAAATTGATGAATCCGGCCTGCAGCGCGTCGCGTTGATCGGCTTCGTCCGCCTTGATCAGTTCCGGATAGGCCGACTGCCAGCATTCCACCACGCCCAGCGCGTCGTCGACCGCCTGCTCAAGGCGAGTATCCAGCCCCGCAAATCGACTGATCACATCGTCGGCCAGCCCCTTGGTCATCGGCTTGCCGCCCAGCTCGCGCAGGGTCTGGAGTTTGTTGAGAATCGCCATGTTCCGGTCTCCCGATCGCTTGGTTTTTTTGTAGCCGAGCATTCTAGCAAGAGGTTGTAATTAGGGTTCAGGGTTCAGGGTTCAGGGTTCAGGGTTCAGGGTTCAGGGTTCAGGGT
>CAZUTZ010000338.1:2129-2693 GCA_964623655.1 uncultured Wenzhouxiangella sp. | reverse complement strand
GTAATAGCGAACCAGGCTGTCGAAGGCCGGCACCAGCGAGGGAAAGGCCTCGCGGCAGTCTGCGTCGTCGTTGCAGACCTCGAACAGGCGGTACAGTGCCTGGTCGAGCGCCGGACCGTGTTCTTCGCCGAGCGCCAGGCGCATCGGGACAACACCGTCGAGCACGACGCGACGCACCCGTTCCGGGTAGCGGCGCAGGTAAACCTGGGCCAGCCGCGTGCCGTAGGAGCCGCCAACCAGGTTGATCTGGTCGAAACCGTAGCGCTGGCGCAGGGCCTCGATATCGTCGGCGGCATGGGTGGTGGTGTAGAAACGAACGTCCGCTTCCCAGTCCTGGGCGCAGCGCTGGAGCTGGCGATTGATCTGGTCGAAGTCGTGCTGCATCCAGTCGGTGGTGTCGCCAAAGTCGCAGTCGAGCTTGTTCGACCCGCCGGTGCCGCGCTGGTCCAGGAAGATCAGGTCGCGAGTGCGATTGATGTCGCGTAACGCCAGGCGCATGATCGGCGCGGCCTCACGGGCTGACTGGCCCGGGCCGCCGGCCAGGAAAACCAGCGGGTCGGCCTG
>CAZUTZ010000338.1:0-2119 GCA_964623655.1 uncultured Wenzhouxiangella sp. | reverse complement strand
GCACCACCGCATAGGCCAGCTCGATCTGGCGTCCGTCCGGCTCGGCCGGGTTTTCCGGCACCTGGAACTGACCGCAGCGAGCATCGAGCGTGATGCGCCCACCGGCGGCATGCAGCTCGCAGGCCGCAAGGTCAACGAAAGGGTCGTTGGCAAGCAGCTGGCCCGACAGGCCCAGCAGGCCGCCCAGCATCAGCGTCGAGGCCAGGCCCGAAATGGAGAGAGTTCGCACGGCTTTGAATGTCCTGCATGTGGAAACGATAGACTAGCGCGCTAGCTTGATTGAAAGCCTAACCCAGAAACACTCGAAGAGATATGTGCCAGCCGTCATGAATGCACTGGAAGTTCGCCAACTCCGCAAAACCTATAAAAACGGCGTTGAAGCCCTCAAGGGTATCGATCTCGACGTTGCCGAAGGCGATTTCTTCGCGCTGCTCGGGCCGAATGGCGCCGGCAAGTCGACGTTGATCGGCATCATCAGCTCGCTGGTCAACGCCACCTCCGGCGAGACCTCAGTATTCGGTACCAGCGTGCAGCGGCAGCGTTCGCAGGCCATGGCCGAGATTGGCCTGGTGCCGCAGGAGGTCAACTTCAATCAGTTCGAAAAGCCCTTTGACATTGTCGTCAACCAGGCCGGCTACTACGGCGTGCCGCGCACGCTGGCGCGCGAGCGGGCCGAGCGCTACCTGAACCAGCTGGGCCTGTGGGACAAGGCCTTCAAGATGTCGCGCACCTTGTCAGGCGGCATGAAGCGCCGCTTGCTGATTGCCCGGGCCATGGTTCATCACCCGCGCCTGCTGATCCTCGATGAACCCACCGCCGGGGTCGATATCGAGATCCGTCGGTCGATGTGGAAATTCATCGAGGAAATCAACGCCGCCGGTACCACGGTCATCCTGACCACGCACTACCTGGAAGAGGCCGAAAACCTGTGCAAGAACATCGCCATCATCGACCAGGGCCGCATTGTGGAAGACACCAGCGTCAAGGCGCTGCTGTCCAAGCTGGACGTGGAAACCTTCGTGCTGGACCTGCGCGAGCCCGTTGATGCGCTGCCCGTCATCGACGGGATCGAACTGACCCAGGTCGACCCGACCCGGCTGGAGGCTAGCATTCCCAAATCGCGCAGCCTCAATCGTCTGTTCCGCTCGCTAGAGGAATCGGGCATCGAGGTGATCTCGATGCGCAACAAGGCCAACCGCCTGGAAGAGCTGTTCGTGCGGATGGTCAATCTGGGTGGGGAGAACGCTGCATGAGCCAGAAAGTGACTGCCACCACCTACTGGATTGGCTACAAGACCATCGTCATCAAGGAAGTCAATCGCATCCTGCGGATCTGGGCCCAGACGCTGATTCCGCCGGTCATCACCATGAGCCTGTATTTCGTCATCTTCGGCGCCATCATCGGCCGTCGGGTCGGCGAGATGGGCGGCATGCCGTACATGGATTTCATCGTCCCCGGGCTGATCATGCTGAGCGTGATCACCAACAGCTACGGCAACATCACCAGCTCGTTCTTCGGCGCCAAGTTCGGCAAGCACGTCGAAGAGCTGCTGGTCAGTCCGCTGCCGCCGTGGATCATCCTGGCCGGCTACGTCTCGGGTGCCGTCTTCAGGGCGCTGGCCGTTGGCGTGCTGGTCTGGCTGGTCGCCGGGGTATTTTCAGGCTTCCACATGCACAACGCCTTCGTGACGTTCTCCGTGTTGCTGCTGACGGCCATCGTCTTTTCGCTGGCCGGCTTCATCAACGCCATCTATGCCCAGAAATTCGATGACATCTCGATCATCCCGACCTTCGTGCTGCAGCCGCTGACCTACCTGGGCGGGGTATTTTTCTCGGTCTCGCTGCTGCCGGGCATTGCCCAGCAGCTCGCCCTGGCCAACCCGATTGTCTACATGGTCAACGCCTTCCGATACGGTCTGCTCGGGGTAACGGATGTGGCGCTGTGGGTGACCTACCTGATGATGGTCGGTTTTGCCGTTACGCTGTTTTTCATCTGCATGACCTTGCTCACCCGCGGCGTGGGTCTGCGAAGCTGAAGTCCTTCGGTCAATCGGCCCGGAAGCCCCGCCCCGGCGGGGTTCTTCATGCCTGGCCAATGCTCAAGCGATTGAATCGATAAC
>CAZUTZ010000337.1:0-2699 GCA_964623655.1 uncultured Wenzhouxiangella sp. | reverse complement strand
CCCGCTGTTCGGCGGCCGCCGCGCTGCCCAGCCGCTCGCCGAGCAGGCGCAGCGCTTCGCCAATGTCGTCCAGGCTGCGCGTGCGAATCCAGAGCACCTCGATGCCCAGCGCACCCAGACGTTCAGCCGCCGCAGGTGGCGTGCCGCCCTCCCAGGCCAGGGCCAGTTCTGCATTCAGGCCGACAATGCGCTCCAGATCCAGTCGAAAGGCATCACCGATCAGCGGCAGTTCGGCGGCTTGCTCGGGGTAGTCACTCCACGCTACCGTCCCCACCAGCGCCCCGCCGGCCCCGGCGGCATAAACCAGCTCCGCCAGGTGCGGCGCCAGAGCAATCACCCGCGGCGGCTCTGCCCGCAGCGACGAAGCCGCCAGCCCCAGCACCAGCAAAAGCGCGACCAACCACAAGCGACTCCCCGGCCTCGAAGGTGTCTCCCCCTGAACCCTGAACCCTGAGCCCTGAACCCTTGATCCCCCGAGTCCCGACTCAAATCCGATACGCATAAGTCAAAGTCGCCGTCAAAACCAGCCAAAGCATTACCAGCAACGGCAGCCCAACACGGACAAAATCATTGAACTTGTAGCCGCCGGCGTTCATCACCAGCAGGTTGGTCTGGTAAGCCATGGGCGTGGCGAAGCTCAAATTGGCGCCGAACAGCACGGCGAGCACGAAGGGCTCGGCCGGCAGCATCAACTGCTGGGCCAGACTGATCGCGATGGGTGTGCCGATGACCGCGGCCGCATTGTTGGAGACCACGTTGGTCAGCGCGGCCATGGCCAGCATCAGGCCACCGAGAATGACAAAGCTGGGCACCCCGAAACTGACCGCGAGAAAGACCTGGGCCAGCCAGTCGGCGGCACCGGTGCGCATCAGCGCAAGTCCCAGCGCCAGCGAGGTGACGATGATCATGATGACCTGGATTGACAGCGCACTCATGGCTTCTTTCCAGGTCAGGCAGCGCGTGGCCAGCAGGGCGAAAACACCGAGCAAGGCGCTGATGGCGATCGGCAGGATGCCAACGGCGGCGACCACCACCACGCTGATCATGATCCCCAGCGCGACCGGTGCCTTCGAGGTCTTGGGCAGATTGACACTGCCGTCAAGGACCAGGAAGTCGGTGCCTTCCTTGAGCCGGTCCAATCGGTTGGGCGAGGACTGCACCAGCAGCACATCACCGGAGCGCAGCACGATATTGTCCAGATCGGTGGTCCGGGTCTGCTCCTCGTTGGCGTTGAAGCGGTGCAGCGCCAGCAGACGCAGGCCGAAGCGCGACAACAGCCGGGCCTGGCCGATGCGCACACCGAGCAGGCGCGAAGTCGGCGTAATGGCCACTTCGGCAATCTGCTGATTGAGCGCTTCCAGTGGATGGCTGTCGTCAATCTCGACATCACCCGAGTACAGCTTGCCGCCCAGCAGGTGGGCGAACTCGCGCAGGTTGTCCTGGGTATTGGTGGTGGTGATGCGATCGCCGGCCTTGAGCCTGACGTCGGGCAGCGGCGTGACGAATACGCCGGGCCCGCGCTGTATTTTTTCGACCTTGAGATCGCCATCGCAGGCATCGATGGCCTCGGACAGCTTTTTGCCGGTGGCCGCAGAGCTTTTCTCCATGCGAATCTGGGCGGTGTACAGGCGCTTGACCGAGGACTGCATCGGCACCTGGCGCTCCGGCAGCAGGCGCGGCGCGATCAGCCACAGGTAGAGCAAGGCGACCGTCCCGGCAATGGCTGCCGGAACGATGAAGTCGAACATCTGGAATTCGGCCACGCCCATGTCGAACGCCACGCCGACCACCAGCAGGTTGGTAGAGGTGCCGATCGTGGTCGCCATGCCGCCGATGATGCTGATCAGCCCTACCGGCAGCAGCATGCTGGAAGGCGAGGTGCCCGTTCGCAAGGCCACGCCGATGAGAATCGGCAGCAGCATGACCACGATCGGCGTGTTGTTGATGAACGCACTCAACAGGGCGCAAATGATCAGCGTCAGCAGCATGGACAGCCCCGGCGACCGGCGCCAGGACGCAGCCAGGAGGCGGCCGATCGGCTCCAGCGCGCCGGAGCGAATCAGGCCCTGGCCAAGAATCATCAGCGCGCACACGGCAACCAGGGCTTGATGACCAAATCCCAGAAAGAAGTCGACCGGGCTGAGCGTGCGACCGTCGGCGCCGACGAAAGGAAACAACTCGAACCCAACCGCCAGCATGACCAGCACCACGAGCGAACTCGTTTCCAGCGGGATGCGGTCGCGCGAGAACAGAATCAGCGCCAGCACGACCAGCAGCAGCACGGCCAGGGCATGAGGTTCGGGCAGGCTTAGGCTCATGCGCGCATTCTAAGGTCAAACAGGCGCGCCGTCCCCGGGCGCGAACCGGCGGGTCAATCGCGTTGCGGGCCGCGCCAGTGCTCGGCCAACGCGGATTCCACCGCCGCCGCATCTTCCCACGGCCCGAGGCAGCGCCTGCCGATGCACAGGATCGCCGACGGTGCCTTGGCCCCGGCCACGGCGGCGAGATTGGACGGCCAGTCCTCGGCGGCTGTGCCCAGCCCAATCGAATAGCAGTCAAGACCGGGCTCGCTACGGACGGTCGCGCGCATGGCCTCAAGTCCCTCGGCATCGCCCCCCAGCAGCAATTGCGGGCGCGGCTGCTCGGCTTCCAGTGCGGCTCGAATCAGGGTGGCGTGCGCGGCCGGTGCGCGGTCGGTA
>CAZUTZ010000336.1:0-2703 GCA_964623655.1 uncultured Wenzhouxiangella sp. | reverse complement strand
ACGGCGCTTCTCGCGCCAGCGCGATACGGGTCGCCCGCACGCCGCTGGTGTAGTAGCGATCCTCGCCGGCAAAGACGTCGTTTTCGTATTCGACGATCCACAACGACTCATCGTTTTCGGTGGTCAGCGGCGCATTGGTGCCAGCGTGGACCATCGACAGAGGTAATCCGACAAGCAAAGCCGCTGCCAGCAGACCACGCAATTGCTTGACTCTGCCCCTGATGCTCATTCGCCTCTCGCACGGACTTCCCGGTAACCGCACGGACGCGGACCGGCACCCTGACATGTTACGGGCCATTCCCGGTTCAGGGAACAGGCATCTGTGCTCTGGCGCGGAAGCGCCGGAACCCGCGCATCACTATTCCACGCCTGGGCGCGAACAGGAAAGCGAGCAGGAAAAAGCCGCTGACGACCAGCACCATGGTCCCGCCGGAAGCCACGTCGAAGTGGAAAGCCAGATACAGCCCGAGCACGGCGGAAACCACGCCGATCAAAACCGACAGCCAGATCATCTGGTGCAGGCGGTTGACCAGCAGATAAGCCGTCGCCCCGGGCGTGATCAGCATGGCGACGACCAGAATGATGCCGACGGTTTCCAGGCTGGCCACGATGGTGAGCGTCAGCAGCAGGATCAGACCGTAGTGGATACACCCGGTGTTCATCCCCAGCGATCGGGCCTGGATCGGGTCGAAGACATAAATCATCAGCTCCTTGTAAAAAAGCACAACGACGACCAGCGCCACGACGGCCGAAAACAAGGTCAGCAGCAGTGCCTCGTTGCGCACTCCCAGCACGTTGCCGAACAGGATGTGCATCAGGTGGGTGGAAGTGGTGATCTGGCTGATGATGACCACGCCGAGCGCAAAGGCGGCGGTGAACATCAGGCCCATGGCGGCATCGGACTTGATCCGGCTGTTGCGCTCGATAATGCCGATGCCCACGGAAGTCAGCGCACCGGTGGCAAAAGCACCGACAAAAAACGGCAGCCCGAGCAGATAAGCAATGGCCACGCCGGGCAATACCGCGTGCGAAATCGCATCACCCAGCAGCGACCAGCGCTTGAGGATCACGTAGCTGGACAACAGCCCGCACACCGCGCCGACCAGAATCGAGGTCAGCAAGGCCCGCTGCATGAAGCGATACTGAAAAGGCTCGGCGACCGCCTCGGGCAAGAGGTTGACCACCAGCATCAACGCAGCAATCAGCAAGTCGATGATGCCAGTGCCCAGTTCGACCACGGCGAGTTGGTAAACGCTGGCGCTCATGCCGTCTCGAGCGCGTCCGGTTCGGGCTGCTTGTCTCGATTGCCCAGCCAGGCCGCCGTCGCGGTTCGAGTAATCATTTCATCGCTGAGCAGCTTGGCCGGATCGCCGGCACCGACAACCCGCCGATTGATCAGCACGGCAAAGTCGGCATCCTGCCGCGCGCCGACGATATCGTGCGTCACCATGACCACCGTCCGTCCCTGGTCTCGCTGCTGCCGCAATACGTCCATGATCAGCGCCTCGCTGTGCCGGTCGACGCCGACCAGCGGCTCGTCCAGCAGCATCAGCGAAGCCTGCTGGGCCAGCGCTCGCGCCAGCAGGACGCGCTTGCGCTGGCCGCCGGAAAGCGATTCGATGGGCTGGTCCTGACGCTGGTCCATATCCACGGCGGCGAGCGCCTGCTCCGCCGCCTGATGGTGCCGCGCAGCGGCCATGAACGGCAGCAGATACCGACGCCAGCCTCCCTCGGTGCGAATGCGCCCATAGCGGCCCGACAACACCAGTTCGCCCACCGAAAGCGGGAAGTCCCAGTCGACCAGTTCATGCTGCGGCATGTAGGCAATGCGGCCGGCGCGCCGCTGGGTCTCGGCCGGAGCCCCGTGGATTCGGACCTGGCCGCGCGTGGGTTTCAGGCTGCCGACCAGTGTGCGCAGCAAAGTGGACTTGCCGGCGCCGTTGGGCCCGACCAGCGCGACCAGTTGACCTGCGGGCAGCGACACGTCGATGTTTTCAAGCACCAGCAAGGTGTCATAAGCCACCGACAGATTCTGCACCTCGATGGCGACCTGATCGGTTTTCGCCGCTTCAGCGGCCATCGCCCAACGCCTCTTTCAGAATCCGCATGTTTTTGCGCATCATCCGCTGATACGTGCCTGCATCGCCATCGGCGGGACCGAGCGAGTCGACGTACAGCGGTCCGCGTACGGGCACGCCGGTATCGCTGGCGATCCCCTCGATCTGGCGACTGGAGACCGTGGATTCCCAGAACAGCGCGGCGGGCTCACGCTCGGCGATCACATCGGTGATGCGCATGATCTGGCGCGGACTGCCTTCCACCTCGGCGTTGCTGCCCCAGATGGCGTCGTGGAAAAAATCGAAGGCCTCGGCGAAATAAACGAAAGCGGCCTCGCTGCTGATCAGTACGCGGCGTGATGCCGGGAGGTTCTGGAACGCTTCGCGCAGCTCTCGATACAGGACATCGAGGTCATCGCGGAAGGCGTCGGCGTTGGCGCGCAGGACGTCGGCCTGATCCGGCAACAGCTCAATCAGCTGTCGCTCGATCTCGTTGACCATTTCGACAACGCGCCTGGGATCCATCCAGACGTGCGGGTCGGGATCGCCGCCGAATTCCCCGGCGATGATCGGCAGTGGCTCGATGGTTTCGCTCTCGGCCAGCGCCACGACCGGGACCTCCGCACCGACCACGGTGCGCACCTGG
>CAZUTZ010000335.1:0-2715 GCA_964623655.1 uncultured Wenzhouxiangella sp. | reverse complement strand
GCTCGGTTTTCGGGGAATCATCCGTGGATCGTGTCCATGCTGGCGCTGGTGCTGGTGGTTTCCATGATCTTTCCCGTCTCGCGGCTGGGCACGGAGTTCATGCCGGAACTCGACGAGGGGGATCTGATGTACATGCCTACCACCCTGCCCGGCCTGTCGCCGGACAAGGCGCGCGAGCTTTTGCAGCAGACCGACGCCATCATCGCCAGCCATCCTGAAGTCAAGCGCGTGATGGGCAAGGCCGGTCGCGCCGAGACGGCCACCGATCCGGCGCCGCTGACCATGCTGGAGACTTTCATCACCCTGAAACCGCGCGCTGAATGGCGCCCCGGCATCACCACCGCCGACATCATGCGCGAACTCGACGACATGGTGCAGTACCCCGGGCTGACCAATGCCTGGGTATTCCCGATCCAAACCCGCATCGACATGCTGCAAACCGGCATCCGCACCGATATCGGCATACAGATCACCGGACCGGACCTGAGCGTCATCCAGGACATCGCGGAGCAGGCCGAGGCGCTGGCTTCGGAGCTGCCGGGCACGACTTCGGCCTTCGCCGATCGCCCGGCTTCGGGTCGCTACGTTGAAATCCATCCCGACCGGGTCGCCGCCGCCCGCCACGGCATGAACATCGCCGACGTCCACGACGTGATCCGCTTCGGCATCGGCGGCGCCAACGTCACCGAGACCGTCGAGGGCCTGGAGCGTTTCCCGGTCAACGTCCGCTTCCACGCCGACTGGCGAGACTCGCCGGAAAAACTGCGCCAACTGCCGATCGTCACGCCGGCCGGCACTCACATCACGCTCGATGAAGTCGCCGAGATCCGCATCGCCGACGGCGCGGCCATGATTCGTTCGGAAAACACCCGTCCGGCCGGCTTCGTGTTCGTCGATATCGAGGGGCGTGACCTGGGTGGCTGGGTGCGCGAGGCGCGCAGCGCCATCGCCGAACAGATCGCGTTGCCGGGCGGCTATTCGATTACCTTCGCCGGTCAGTACCAGTACATCGAGCGCGCCCGGGAGCGCCTGAGCGTGCTGATTCCGCTGGTGCTGGCGATCATCATCGTGCTGCTGATGATGATCTTCCGGACCTTCTTTGAAGTCTTGCTGGTGCTGATCACCATTCCGCTGTCGCTGGCCGGCGGCTTCTGGCTGATGTGGGCGCTGGACTTCCAGATGTCGGTCGGCGCGGCAGTCGGCTTCATTGCGCTGGGCGGGCTGGCGGCCGAAACCGGGGTCATCATGCTGGTCTACCTCAATAACGCTTATCAGCGCTTCCGCGAGCAGGTCGGCGAGCGGGCGTTCACCCGGGCGGACCTGCGAGAGGCTATCGTCGACGGTGCCTGTCAACGCGTTCGCCCCATCACCATGACTGAAACGACAGTTTTCCTCGGACTTTTGCCGGTGATGTTTTCGACCGGCACCGGCGCCGAGGTGATGCGGCGCATCGCCGCGCCCATGGTCGGCGGCGTGTTCACCGTCTGGATCGTCGCCCTGCTGGTCATGCCCGCGATCTACTACCTGTGGCACCGGCGCGGGCTGCCCCGAGCAACCGAAGAAGAAACCGCAGACAGCCGTACATAAACGCAGATCAATGGAGACCCTCGCATGAGCTTCATCAAGCACGCCCTCATCACTCTGTTTTTTCTGGCAGTCATCGGTCTTGCCAGCGCTTTGTGGGTCATTATCGGAGGTCGTTTCGACGTCGCCAGTTCGGCGGAGCTGCCGCAGCCGATTCATGATTTGATCCACCAGACCCGGGTCAATGCCGTTCGGCGCGAGGCGCGGGACTTGTCCATCGAGCTGCCGGACCTGGATGACGAGACGCTGATGTTCGAAGCCGTCGTCGGATTCGAATCGATGTGCGCCGACTGCCACCACCCACCCGGGGCAAGTCCCTCGGCGCTGGCCCAGGGACTGAATCCACCCCCTGCCGATCTGACCGAGTCGGCCGGCAAGCGCAGCACCGAGGAGTTGTTCTGGGTGACCAAGCACGGCATCCGCATGAGCGGGATGCCGGCCTGGGGCCCGACCCATAGCGATGATGAGCTATTGCCGGTGGTGGCCCTGATTGAGCGCTTCCCGGCGTTTGCCGATCACGATTACGGGGAGTTGCTGGCTGCAGCCGAGGCAGCCGGCATCGATCACGATCATGATCACGACCATCACGGTGAAGGCCATGATCATGGGCATCACCACAATCACTGACCAACGAGCTTGAAGACTGCGCGTGGCGAAGTTCGGCCATGAGCGGCGGACTCAGCCCGGATCGTCAGCCCCGGGAAGCTGGAGCGTTCAGTCGATCTTCTCGGCCTGGCTGTGCTCTTCCAGGCCCTGGCGGCGAACCCTGCCTTCAAGAATGCCGCGGATTTCGTCGGCTTCGAGCGTCTCCTCGGCCTCCAGTGCCTTGGCCAGCGCCTCCAGCGCTTCCCGATTTTCCTCCAGGATCCGCCTTGCGCGAGCTTCGATCTCGACGAGCAGGTTGATGATTTCCTCATCGATGGCCTGGGCGGTGGCCTCGCTGTGTTCCCGCTCCTGACCCAGTTCACGGCCCAGGAATACGTGTTCGCGGCTTTGACCGAAGGCGGCCGGACCGATCCGTTCGCTCATGCCCCATTGCGACACCATCTTTCGGGCCAGACTGCTGGCCTGCCGCAAGTCGTCCTCTGCACCGGTACTGGTCTGATCGAAGATGAGTGATTCGGCCAGCCG
>CAZUTZ010000334.1:0-2733 GCA_964623655.1 uncultured Wenzhouxiangella sp. | reverse complement strand
GACGAGCGGGTGCACGTGTTTGATCGGAGTGCGCCAATGTACGGCTACTGGCTGCAGCTTTTGGGATTCATCACCCTGTCCGGCGGCATTGCCTCGCTGATCGGCGGCGGCTGGCGCGAGACGTTGCTGGCCCTGGCGCTGGGCAGCCTGACCGGCGTGATGGTGCTATGGCTCAAGAATCAACTGGAACGCTCGCGCCTGGCCTCCCCGCTGGCCGCCACCGTGGTCACTTTTCTTGGCGTGCTGTGGTGCGGATATGATCCAGCCACCGCCCTGGTGCCGGCGGTCATCGCCAGCATCATCGCCCTGGTTCCCGGCATGGATCTCACCGTCGCCGCGCGCGAACTGGCGACCGGCCATCTGGTCTCCGGCGCCTCGCGCCTGGCATTCGCGGTCACGGTTTTTGCCTTGCTCGCGCTGGGCCTGCTGCTCGGCGGCCTGACGGGCCAGTGGATTGTCGGGCCGGTAGCGCTGATCGAAGCCTCCCCTGCGCCGATCTGGCTGCCGACGCTGGGCGTTCTGCTGGCCGCCCTGGGCTTGATGTTGCTCAACCAGGCCCGCGTCCGCGACTGGATCTGGATTCTGCTGGCGTGCGTGATCGCCTATGCCGGCGCCCGCCTGGGCCTGGCCCTGGAGGCGCCGGTGGTTGGCGCCTTCATCGGCGCCCTGGCCGTCGGGCTGGCCGGAAACCTTTTTTCAGCCATCAGCGGTCGCCCGGGATCGATCATGCACCTGCCGGGACTGATCCTGCTCGTGCCCGGCAGCATCGGCCTGCGCGGCCTGGCCACACTGGTCTCCGGCGATGTGGTCACCGGCCTTGAAACAGCGGCAACCGCCGGCATGATTGCGGTTGCACTGACCACGGGTATCATTCTCGCCAGCGTATTGCTGCCGCCCCGAACTTCACTGTAATCACACCATGGCCATCGACATCCACAAAAAGCACAACAAAAGCCTGGAAGAAGCCCAGCAGGTCGCTGACGATCTGGCCGGCGACCTGGCCGACAAGTTTTCCATCGACTATGAATGGAAGGGCGATACCATCCATTTCCAGCGCTTCGGCGTTCATGGCGAAATTTCGGTCGACGAGCAGGCCGTGCACGTCAAGGCCACGCTGGGGTTTTTCCTGAGCTACCTGGAGCCGCGCGTGGAGCAGGAAATCCATCGATACCTGGACGAACATTTCCTGTGAAAAGCCGCCGGTCACCGTAGGACAGAACTTGCACCCTGATTTTGTACCGGGTACTCCTGTCAATACCAAAAGATCTTAGTGATCCGAACCGATGACTGGAATGGCGAGAAAATAGCTACGGTTTTGCGGGGTCTTTGCCCCAGGGAGATGGCGGAGTTTCTGCCAGCGGTTTTGTAAGATCGAAATCCACCCGCCATGTCCACTTCTCCCCGCTGAACGTGCCGTAGGTATAGCGCTCGCCGGGGATGATTTCGATCTGCCAGCCCAGCGCACTGCCGTCTTCGGCCGTGCGTTCGGTGTAGAGAAAGCGCTGAACTTCGCCGTCGCCGCCGATCGACAGACCACCATACATCGTGTTTTCGACATCCGGCGAACCGTCGGGCAAACGGTGATCGTGGCGCAACTCCAGGCGCTCGCCGTCTTCGGCCCAGGTAAAGCGCCAGGTCCGCGAGCGATCCCAGTCGCCGTCGGGCGGTCCGATATGGAACGGCAGCGCCAGCAGCTCGTCGCTGCACTCGCGGAAGTGCACGATCAGCGTCTCGTCGCCCTCGAGAAGATCCGGCCGATCATCCCGCGCGATCACCCGCACACCTTCGAACGCCTGGCCACAATGCTGGGCCAGCGCGTCCCAGAAAGATTGGAGATCGTCGTCGGCGACAGCGAGGGGGGAAAGCGTGGCGATCAGGAACCCGAAACCCGCAAACCCAATCCTCACAGCCCCAACGAACGCCGCTTGCGAACCACCAGCATCGCCATTTCGATCGCCTGTTCGTAATTCAGGCGGGGATCGACGGTGGTCTTGTAGCAACGCTGCAGGTCGTTCTCAGCCAGCTCGCGTGCGCCGCCGATGCACTCGGTGACGTTTTCGCCGGTCAGTTCAAGGTGGACACCGCCCAGGCGCGAGCCGCAGGCTGCGTGGACATCAAAAGCCTGCTCGACTTCCGACTGGACGTTGGCGAAGCGACGGGTCTTGTAGCCGTTGCTGGTCTTTTCGGTGTTGCCGTGCATGGGATCGCACACCCAAAGCACCGGCGATCCGGTCGCCCTGGCCGCTTCAATCAGCGGCGGCAGATGGTCAGCCACCTTGTCAGCACCCATGCGATGGATCAGCACCATACGTCCCGGCTCATTATCCGGGTTCAGCGTACGCAAAAGCCCTTTCAGCCAGTCGGCGCTCATGCCCGGGCCGACCTTGATGCCGATCGGATTGCGGATACCGCGGAACATCTCGACGTGGGCCCCGCCCAGCTCGGCGGTGCGCATGCCGATCCACGGGAAATGCGTCGACATGTTGAAATAGCCCCACTGGCGCGGCACGCGCCGGGCCAGGGCCTGCTCGTAGTGCAGATGCAGGGCTTCGTGCGAGGTAAAAAAGTCCACCCGTCGCAGGCTGCCCGGCTGCTGGCCGGTGATGGTTTCGATGAAACGCACCGACTGGCCGATGCTCTGGGCGATGCGATGGAATTCTTCGGCCAGCGGCGAATGTTCGACCCAGCCCAGATCCCAGTATTCGGGGTGATGCAGGTCGGCAAAACCGCCGT
>CAZUTZ010000333.1:0-2737 GCA_964623655.1 uncultured Wenzhouxiangella sp. | reverse complement strand
AATCTGGCAAACCCACGTTCGCGCGTCCTGGCGAACGAATTGCCATCAGCACGCGGGGTACAGGCTGCGATGTCGGGTAGTATTGGGCTGGTGTCGTCCATGATGGGGATCGGGTCCGGCACGCTCGGCGTTCCTCTGATGACAGCTTTTTCCGTTCCAGTGCACCACGCTGTCGGCACAGCAGCTGCGCTGGGGCTGGTGATCGGCGTGCCAGCGTCACTTGCGATGATCGTATCGGGACTTGGCGTCGACGGTCGGCCTCCATTTTCAGTCGGTTACGTCAATCTGGTTGCTGTCGCGCTGATCCTGCCGCTATCCGTCGCCTGTGCACCACTCGGGGCACGAATATCGCATGCGCTGAAACCGATCTGGATAAAGCGAGCCTTCGCGGTATTTTTATCTCTGACATCTTTCAGGATGCTCTGGTCGGCCTTTGGTTGACGCGTTCGCCCTCGTCCGGCCAGTACAGTAGCATTGTGGTCGCCTGACTTGTCAGATGGCGGTGTATAGCTTTTTTTGCTTGGCCCGTTGCGTTGCATGACAGCTGCAACAATGCTTGCGTGTTCCTTGTTCGAGCACATGATCGGGACTGGTCCAGAAGCTGCCCACTCCTGCACGGGTCGAGTTTGAGGCATTTAGCTTCGGCCATCGACTGAAGCCTGCTATTGCGCGCGCTGATATTCAGCAATTGATGAAATCCGGTATTGGCATGCTCACATGCCGTGACGTCCTGAGACGATGACAAGCTCCCCCATATTGTTGTGCAGCGCTCCCAGACGCGCGCGCTATTCGATACTCATTCGCAGCCCTGCAAAACGCCGGCATTCCGCCTCGATTTCTCCCATTGCCTCGAACTTTTCATTGATCCGCTCGCGCGTGATCACACTGACATCGGTTCCACGGAACGGGATGCGGATAACCAGTGATCGAGACACGAGAAACTGCAAAGCTTGGCCTGGCGCAGTTCATCGACCTCACGCTCAAGTTCTTTAATCCGCGTTCGACAGGAAAACGATCCGGTTTGTCCGTCGTCATATAAAATGTGACATCAGAGCGGCTTAAACATTGGAGGCTCTGGTTCGGTTGTGTTGATTGATTATGCTGCTTGTTTTTGATGTTGCAAGCGGCGCTGTCGGATCGTCAGGTTCTTGATTTTCTCCCTTTCTCTCAGAATGGCCTTGTCCCTACCAAAATAGACGTCAGCGGGTGTGAGGTTGTTCAGGCTCTCGTGGTAGCGCTGGTTATTGTAGTAGTCGACGAAGGCCCCGATCTGTCGCTCGAGATCACCGGGCAGGTAGTAATTCTCGAGCAGAACCCGGTTCTTCATGGTCTGGTGCCAGCGTTCGATTTTGCCCTGGGTTTGCGGGTGGAACGGTGCCCCACGGATATGCCTCATTCTTTGACCTTCCAGCCATCCGGCCAACTCGCCCGAGATGTAGCAGGACCCGTTGTCGCTGAGCAGACGCGGTTTATGTCGGACCATGGCCTGGTCGCAGCCTGATGCGGACAGAGCCAACTCGATCGTATTGGTGACATCCTCAGCACGCATGTTTGTGCAGAGTTTCCAGGCGATGATGTAGCGGCTGTAGTCGTCGAGGATGGTGGACAGGTAATACCAGCCCCACCCGATGATCTTGAAGTAGGTGAAGTCAGTCTGCCACATCTGGTTGATGGCCGTGGTCTTGTCCGTGAACTCATCGGCCGCTTTGATCACCACATAGTCTGGTTCTGTGATCGGATCAGCGGCTTTCAAGATACGATAAGCCGATGATTCAGAGACAAAATACCGCTTCTCGTCGGTATATTTGACCGCCAACTCACGTGTGCTCAGCGCCTCATGTTCCAGCGCAAACTCGATTAGATCATCCCGCCGGTCCTGCGGAATACGGTTCCAGACCGACTTCGGCCGAGGCGCGCGATCCGCCAATGCATCAAGGCCGCCTTCGACGTAGCGGTCATACCATCGATAAAATGTCGTGCGCGGGATACCCAGCATATCAAGGGTCATCTTTGCGGGCAGGTGTGATCCCTCAACCGTGCGAATGATCTCCAGTTTCTCGGACGCAGGGTATCTCATTCCTCGAACTCCCCAGCCCCTGTCATGCTTTTTTTGAGCAGACGGTTTTCAAGGGTTAGGTCGGCCACGCATTCTTTCAGAGCCATGGCCTCAGATCGCAGGTCCTTCACCTCAGGCGATGTCGCCTGACGCGCTGTGTCGCCGGAAAGACGACGCTTTCCAGCCTCAAGGAATTCCTTCGACCAAGTGAAATACAGGCTGTCAGAGATACCCTCGCGGCGACATAACGCCGAGATGCTTTCCTCGCCGCGCAATCCGGCCAAAACAATGCGGATCTTCTCCTCCGCCGAGTAGGTCTGGCGGGTCTTGCGGCGGATGTTCTTGACCAGCTTGTCAGCTGCGTCTTCCGATGTTCCGGGCTTCTTGTTCATCTTCGCTCCTTGAAGGCTACGATGAACCAGAAACCCTCCATTGTTCAAATCATCAAATCTGTCCCACAGGTGCTGACGTCAGACACACTTTTTGGTGATGCCAGAGGCGCGTTCCCCAGAGACATTCCGGTCGGCACAGTGGCCCGATTGCGAGCTACCGGGTTTTCGCGGCAAGGCTTTGGAACATCAATGGCGCAATTGGCAGGCCAACCCTGACACCTATCCCCGCCAACAATCGCATAACCGCCAAACAAAAAAGGCCCCCGCATCAGGGGCCTTTTCCGCAATG
>CAZUTZ010000332.1:0-2754 GCA_964623655.1 uncultured Wenzhouxiangella sp. | reverse complement strand
GCCTGGTTCGTAGCCAGGTACTCTATCCAGCTGAGCTACGGGCGCGTGCAAGCCGATTATTATGTCGCACAGTTCTGCAGGGGTCAACCACGATTTTGCGATGAAAAGTAAATTCCCCATGGAGCAATTACTTTAGTCATTTCTTATACTGTGGCCATGAATAGAAAAACACCATCTTCTTCAGCAGCCGACACCGGGTTGATCGCCACGCTGCCCCTGCCCTTGTTCGCCTCCGTCATGGGCCTGAGCGGGCTGGGGCTGGTTTGGCATGCCATGGAGACTCGCTGGCAGTTCTCCCACGTCACCTCCGGAATCTTGACCTTGCTGGCTGCAGCGATTTTCATTGCGCTGCTGGTCACCTACGGTCTGAAGGCGTTGCGTTTTCGTCCGAGAGTCGAAGCCGAACTGAGTCATCCCGTGCGCATCAACTTCCTGCCCGCCATCTCGATCAATCTCATCTTGCTGGGTATCTTGAGCCGTGGCTGGTCGGAACCTGTTTCCAATGCACTCTGGATCAGCGGCGCTGCTCTTCAGCTCGGCCTGACCGTCCTGATCGTCAACGTCTGGCTGAACTCGGAGCGTCCGCCGAACAGCATCAATCCAGCCTGGTTCATTCCCGCAGTAGGCAACGTTCTGGTACCCATGGCCGCCGTGCCTGCCGGCCATGAACTGACCGCCTGGTTCTTTTTCAGCATCGGCCTTTTTTTCTGGATCATTCTCGGCACGGTGGTGTTTTACCGATTGATCATCGGTGACGCACTCGAGCCGCCCATGCGCCCCACCCTGGCCATCCTGCTGGCACCACCGGCCGTCGCCTTCCTGGCCTGGCTGCAGCTCAGCGGTGACGCCCTGGGTGCCGGGGTGATCTTTTATTTCATTGCGCTGTTCACTTTCCTGCTTTTATTGCCGCAGATCCCGGCATTCCTGAAGCTGCCATTTTTCCCGTCCTGGTGGGCCTACACCTTTCCGACCGCGGCATTCACTGCCGCCAGCTTCCGCTTTGCCGAACTGACCGGCGCGGTCGGCAACCTACCCTTGCTGCTGCTGGCGACGGTGGTCAACGTGATTATCCTGACCGTCGCCGCGCGCACGCTTCTGGCGGTTTTTCGCGGAGAACTGGCCGCGCACTGAGGCCGATTTCATGCGCGACCGGACGCCCGCGCGTTAGGCTGGAAAATCGAAATTCAAATGCAAACACCACAGGAGACATGGAGTCCATGAGCAAACCCATTGACGACCAAATCGTACCCATCGTCAAATTAGCCCTGAATAGCGAGGCATTCCGCGATGAAGTCATCACCGGCAAGGAATGCCAGGTGGTCTTGATGACTATTCAACCCGGCGAAGAGATCGGATCAGAGGTCCATGAAGACCACGACCAGATCCTTGTCTTCGTGGAGGGCAACGGCCAGGCAGTCCTGTCGGGCCAGGCCAGGGAAGTCGGCACCAATGACCTGGTCTTCGTTCACGCCGGCGTCGAACACAACTTCATCAACACCGGCGTCAAACCGCTCAAGCTGTATACGATCTATGCCCCACCGGAGCATCCGGCCGGTACCCGGCACGAGGACAAGGCCGAGGCCGACGCAGCCGAGCATTGATGGGCCGCCCATTGTCTGCATGAACCGACACCAGTCAGGCCCGGTTCAGTCGTAACGCGGCACACTAGCGGTATTCTTTCCCCACTCACGCTGGAACCGACGTGTTGACGCGACTGATTACTCTGGGCCTGACTGGTTTTCTGGCGCTGGCGCTGCCGCTCAACGTTGACGCGGTGCAATGCGGCAGCGCCGAGCGCTTCGGCACGATTCTGATCCGCAGCGGCGACTCCGAACGTCGCGTCCTCCAGGCCGGGCCTGATCGCACCGTTCGCCTGGAGACCCGCGAAGGTGGGGCGGCCGGCTTTCGGCATGATTTCTACCGCTCCAGCGTCACGGTACAAGTGTACGTGCGGGCGGGCGTGGTGACGGAGATTTGCCGCATTCGGGGGTGAGCTTGCCCTTCATCTGACTATGAGGAGTCACCTTGCTGGTTGGCCTAGCGAGAGAGACGTCGAGGCAAATCCGCACTTGCCTGATCCTTCGGATCAAACATGTGCAGGCGGTTCCTGCCTTTCAACTTGGCCTGATACATGGCCTGATCGGCCTGGCGCAGCAACTCGACCTGATCAATCTCGTTTTCCTGCGGATAAAGCGTGATCCCAATACTGCCGGTCACCTTCAGCTCAAGACCGTCAATCACGATCGGCTCCTTGACCGCCCGCAGCAAGCGCGAGCCGACCATTTGCGCATTGTCGGCACCGTCAATATCGGCCAAGACGGCAACGAACTCATCTCCACCCAGGCGCGCCAATGTATCAACCACCCGCAGCGCCTTAAGCATCCGGCCGGCTATTTCCTGCAGCACCCGATCACCTATCGCATGGCCATGGGCATCGTTGATGGGCTTGAACTGGTCCAGATCAATAAAAACCAGCGCCAAAGGCCGGCCACTGCGGTGACAGCGCAACATCGCCTGTTCAAGACGGTCGGCCAACAGCAGCCTGTTGGGAAGTGAGGTCAGCGAGTCAAAGTGAGCGCTCTGCTCAAGCTGGAACTGCGCCTGTTTCTGCGCCGTGATGTCGGAAAAAACCACGATGCCGGCACCAATGTCGCCGCGTGAATTCCTGATCGGTGCAGCCGACATGCTGATCCAGCATTCCTCGCCGTTATCGCGGATCAAAACCGCCTCTTCATCGACAACGCGCTCACCTTG
>CAZUTZ010000331.1:0-2773 GCA_964623655.1 uncultured Wenzhouxiangella sp. | reverse complement strand
TGATTCTGACCAGCTACGGCGACATGCTGCGCGTGCCCGCCTCGCGCCGCAACAGCCTGCTCAAAAGCCGCGGGCAGGGCAAAGACGTGCGCGTGGTGCAGTCCACCGTCGAGGCGCTCAAAATCGCCCGCGACAACCCCGACAAGCAGGTGGTGATGTTCGCCATCGGTTTCGAGACCACCACCCCGCAGACCGCGCTGGCCATCCAGCAGGCCGAACAAATGGGCCTGGAGAATTTCAGCGTGTTCTGCAACCACGTGCTCACGCCTTCGGCCATCCAGTCTATTCTGGATTCCCCAGAAGTTCGCGATCTGGGCCAGGTGCGCGTCGACGGCTTTCTCGGGCCCTCGCACGTGTCGACCATCATCGGCTCCGAACCCTACGAATTCTTCGCCGAGGAATACCAGCGTCCGGTGGTCATCGCCGGTTTCGAACCGCTGGATGTCATGGCCTCCATCGTCATGCTGATCCGTCAGTTGAACGAAGGGCGGGCCGAAGTGGAAAACCAGTTCAAGCGCGGCGTGCAACGCGAAGGCAACGCCAAGGCCAAGGCGCTGGTTGCCGAGACCCTGGAGCTGCGCCCGGAATTTGCCTGGCGCGGTCTCGGCACCGTGCCTTACAGTGGCTTGCGCATCAAGTCCCGCTTTGCCCATTTCGATGCGGAAAAACGCTTCGATCTGGTCGAAAGGGAAGTGCGCGAAAACAAGGCGTGCCAGTGCCCGGCCGTGATCCGCGGGGTCAAAAAGCCCACTGACTGCGAGATCTTTGGCACTGTTTGCACGCCGCGCAATCCGATTGGTTCGTGCATGGTGTCCGACGAAGGTGCGTGTGCGGCCTACTACCGCTATCGACGTTACGCCGAGGCCGGCTGAGGCCGGCCTTTGATCGGATCCTGATTCCAGGGCCGCAACGGCGCTGAAAAACCGCCTGATCAGGCCGAAATCGCTTGGCGTTTTCCCAAAACGCGATCAAGCTCTCGTTTTTGAGGCGAGAGTGGGGTTTCCTAGGTCTTATATTTGTCCGGACATATTCCTAAGATAAGTGCTGGTTTTCACCCGGGGAGCGTGCGTGATGGGTATTCGAAAGTGCGAGCAGGGCGATCGCCCATGGCTTGATCTGTTGTTCGCTGTGTCGGTTCCGCTGGCAGTCACGGCGGTGGTGTTTTCAGTCGCCGGTGGGCTGAATAACCTGGCTCGGGCGGCGTCGGCGGAAGATCCGCCGCTGTTTCATGATCGCTTTCAATCTGAAACGCCGCTTTTCACGCTTCGCTTCTATTCAGGGCGCGTGGAAAGCGAGCACATGTCTGATCCAGATCACGTCTATGGTAACTATGTTGTCGTCGGTGATCAGGTCTTTGCCGGCCATGATCGGAATCTGGCGTTATACACTTTCAGCGGCGATCCTGATCACGAGAGCGTTTGTACCGGGCCCTGCGCCGAGGCCTGGCCGCCTTTGCTGGTTGGCCGTCCCAACGCCGTGTCCGTGCCTTCGGGATTCCCAGGCGAGGTTGACGTCATCCAGAGAACCGATCCTGACGGATATCAGGTGACCTTGAACGGGCGGCCTCTGTATCGCTACGCGCCCGATAAGCAGCCAGGTGATACCAAAGGTCATTTGTCTGGTGGTGTTTGGGAGCTCATCATCGTCAGCTCAGTGGACTCCGATCCACCGGCAGACATTGCGCCTGAAGACCATGACGCCTGGTTCCGCGGTTTGAATGCCTGGCGCATGCCGCGTCCCCAGATCGGGGCTTGCGTCAACTGTCATTCACCGGATGCCTATGACATTGCGCGCGTTGGGTTTACTCATGACGACATCATGCGTCGCGCCGTGGGCGACGGGCTGGGTGAAGCGGAGGGGCAGGCGATTCTTGATCTGGTCGACCTGCAGCGTGCGCGCTATCACATGACGGGCGACAACTCACCGTTTCATCCGGATGACTTCCGTCCTCTCCAGCCCGGGAATTTTCCGCTGGAGGGCGATACGCCGGCTGAGCGCGATCTTGCCTTTGCGCGCAATCTGCGCGAAACCCACAACCTGTTGATCGCCTCGGAGCGGATCGACACACTGGAACAAGCCCAGGCCGCACGCGATGAGCTGCTGAATCTGGACCTGAACACGGTCCGCGTAGGTATCCCGTTCGATCGCTTCAGCGAAGACCCGCATCACGGGCCGGAGCGCAACACCTTCCATGACTGGATTCCGTTTGCGCCCCATGAAGTTCTGCGCGAGCACAACGAGGCCTGGTATGCGCTGCAGGATGCCTACATTGCCGATCCGACCCCGGATAACCTGCGCGCTTTGATTTTGGCCATCGACGAATACACCTCAAGCTGCCGATTCATCCAGGGCACGGCTGAAGAGGACGAATGTGAGGTCGACGATGGATCGCCAGGCGGCCCGGGAGAACCTTACGGCTATGGAGATGAGCCCGGAGGAGCGTTGCGCGCGAATCGCAATCACCCGCCTGAATCAGAAGTGCCCAGGCTGACGCGGCGTTGGAATTTGTTCCGCTACCGCAATATGCTGATGGTGCAACACATGATGCGGGAGGAGAATCTACGCACGCACGAGCAAGGTCTGGAAACGGCCGGCCTGATGTACTACCCGGATTTCCATCCCAGCGATGAAGCCTATGCGGCCATGAGCCGAGAAGACAAGTATCAGTTCATGCAAAAGCTGGATCGCTATACGGCGATTTGGGAAACCGGCGAAGCCATTGGCCGCATCAATTGGCACTTTGACCGCGATGACCGCAGTAATGATCCGCAAG
>CAZUTZ010000330.1:0-2791 GCA_964623655.1 uncultured Wenzhouxiangella sp. | reverse complement strand
GCTTGACGGTAGGGGTCAGGGGCCAGGGACCAGGGACCAGGGACCAGGGACCAGGAGGCAGGGACACCTTTTTCACTGGTCCCTAGTGCCTGGTCCCTGGTCCCTTCCACATCAATGATTGCCGCGCTCGCGTCCCGGAAAACGGTGGCTGCGCCCCATGAAGGGCAATTTGAGTTTGCCGATGGTGGCGATACGTTCTTCGGCCATGCGATCAGCCGCTTTCCAGGTCGGAATGCCGTCGCGCTTGGCGATCTGAAAGATCTTGGAGACGTTGTAGTAGATCGTCCGCATCATCCGTTTGGCGCGTTCGCGGTTATAGCCTTCGAATTCGATCGAAACGTTCATCAGTCCGCCGGCATTGACCGCATAATCGGGTGCATAAACGATCCCCCGGGCCTCCAGCTCATCACCGCATTCCTCGGTCGCGAGCTGGTTGTTGGCCGCGCCGCAAACGATCTTGAAGCGAAAGCGGGGAATGGTGCGCTCGTTGACCACCGCACCCAGCGCGGTCGGGCAGAACACATCGGCATCGACTTCGTAGATGTCGTCCAGTCCGACCGCTTCACAGCCCAGCTCCACGGCCTGCTCCACGGCTTCTTCGTTGATGTCGGTGACGAACACCTTGGCACCTTCGGCGCGCAGCAACTTGACCAGCTCGAAACCGACGTGCCCGACGCCTTGGACGGCATAGGCATAGTTACCAACCTGTTCATCATTGAACCGATGCGAAAGCGAGGCACGGACGCCTTGCAATGTCCCGAAAGCGGTGAACGGTGACGGGTCACCCGAGCCGCCGTGCACCTGGTGGACGCCGACACAGTTGTCGGTTTCCTGGAATACGTATTCCATGTCGTTGACGTCGATGCCGACGTCTTCGGCGGTGATGTAGCGGCCGTGCAGCGATTCAATGAAGCGGCCGAACGAGCGAAACAGGGCCTCACATTTGTCCTTGCGCGGGTCGCCGATCAGAACCGACTTGCCGCCACCCAGGTTGAGCCCGGCAACGGCCGCCTTGTAGGTCATGCCGCGCGACAGGCGCAGCACGTCTTCCAGCGCTTCCTGTTCGGTTGCATACGGCCACATGCGTAATCCGCCGAGAGCCGGACCGAGTGTGGTGTTGTGGATTGCAATGATGCCCTTGAGGCCGGCATCTTTGTTGTGGCAGAACACGACCTGCTCGTGTTCAGTGGTGTGAATGATTTCAAACAGATTCATCAAATCCTCCGGATGCCGCGCTTCTTTGTCGCGGACTGAAAGGGACCGAAACCCCGATGATTCGGCCAGAGAGACGCGCGTACAGACCCGACCTGACCGGGCGGTCTGGACGCGCAGAACTCGGTTATTTTATCGGAATCGGTCCGGCTCGGCTTGGCCGGAGGATTTGCCCGACGCGAATGGTCCGGCAAGGAGACGGCCGCCCCGCGGGGCGGCCGGGTTCGGGTCAGTGGGACAGGATTCGGGTCCGCGGTCCCATCATGTAGTCGGCAATATCGCCGGGCTGGGCCACGCCGACGCCGTCGATGAGATCGTCTTCATCAAACTCGGTGTTGGGCAGGAAGATGGCGCACACCTCGACGACCGCGCCCTCGCCCATCAGGCGCATCAGCAGATCCTTGGCGCTGACGTCGCGCGGGGCGAATGTTTCGGCTTCGTAATCAGCCACGGCCAGCTTGCCGCCTTCGCCGCACAGCAGTACCCTGACTTCCAGCCCCTGATCTGCGGCCTGGTTGGCCAGCACCAGGGGCATGGCGCGATCCTGAGTAGCCGAGCCAGTTACGGTAACGAACAGGCGATGTTCGTGATGCATGTGCCGCCCGCCGCGCTCGTGCTCGGTGGCTTGCGCCATCGGCGCGGCCAGCAACAGCGCCGGGGCTACAGCGATCGTGAAAGCGGCGGTCTTGATCCAGTCAAACATAAAAATCTCCTGTCAGTTGAAAGCGGGTCCCGGTTTTTGACCGGTGGCCTTGAGCATCCTGGCCAGCGGGCAAAAGCCGGTGAAAGCGGCCTGGAGCATGTTCAGACCGACGAAGGCCGTCAGCAACAGCCAATAGCTACTGTGCCATTGGGACAATAGCAGGCTCAGCAAAATGACGGTGCCGGCAAAGGCAAAAACGATGCGATCAATGTTCATTGACGTCTCCAAATAGTGGATACCCCAATCATAAGGATTTCCTAATGTAATGGCAAGCGATGCGGGGTGTGAGGGCTGCCCAGCTTCGTGACGATGGTCAAGAAAAAGTCAAGGGAAAGGCCGCCCGGGAGACAGTGGGAAGCTCACGTTACAGTAAGGTTTTCAGGACGGGTCGAGTGCGAAATATCAGTCGATCGGAAGCGCAGGGCGACTGTAAGCGGCGGTTTTCAGGGCGCCGTGGGCTGACAGAACTGCTCATAGAGCTCATTCATCACCGCCCGGACTTCCTGACTGGCCAACGAGTAGTAAATCACCTGCTGCTGGCGGCGGGTGGTGACCAGGCCGCTGTTTCTGAGTACGGCGAGATGCTGGGAGAGCGCGGACTGGCTCAGCGGCAAATGTTGATTCAGTGCCGAGACCGACAGTTCCTTGTCCAGAAGATGACACAGGATGATCAGCCGGTGGGGGTTGGCCATCAGTTTCAGGAAATGGGCGGCCTCTTCGGCGTGCTGCTCCATTTCTTCCGGCGGCGGTTTGGGCCGCGCCTGGTTTTCCGCCATTTGAGTACTCATGGCGTGCATTATTGCCGAAGCTGAAGTCAGATTCATCTGATCTGCATCAAATTTTTGCTAGCGCGGTACAATTTTAGCCTTAATATCT
>CAZUTZ010000329.1:0-2863 GCA_964623655.1 uncultured Wenzhouxiangella sp. | reverse complement strand
ATACTCAAAGTCCAGCGATGACCAGAAGTGAAGATTCGGGCGTTTGTCTACGAATCAGTTGTCGTGGAAATTGCTTGCAAAAGTAAGCAACGGAGGACTGCGTAGGCGGAGGGCTGGAAAAATCAGCTTGCAATTGTAAGCAACTGAGGAGCGAGTAAGCTCGAGAACAAGGGCGATTAGCTTGCAATTGTAAGCAATAGCTTGCAATTGTAAGCAACTGAGGAGCGAGTAAGCTTGAGAGCGAGGGCGATTAGCTTACAATTGCATGCAATAGTAAGCTATTGCTTACAAATTTCGAGCGGTCGCTCCCTCAAGGCAGAAGACGCTCGGCATGGAAAGCGTTAAAGTTTGGTTAATTATGACCCGAAGTGGCACTGTTTCTTGAGGCAGGGGCCGTGAATTAATAATGCGACATACCCCCAGATAAGGGGCACAGATAGACCCAAAGATGAAAAGCGCGGGCACATTATAAAGCTAAAAACACTACTACTACTGGGCTTCTACGGCGGTTAGTGCTCATCTATACCTCGGATACAAACTGCTTTCGGGAGGCAGGGGCCGGAGGTTCAAATCCTCTCACCCCGACCAGGTTTCAAAGCCAAAAAGCCAACCAATCGGTTGGCTTTCCAGCCATAGGCGCCCTACAAAACGCTTCGCCGACGCATCGCCGATATACTGGCCACGAATGCGGATTGGCCTGGGCGTTGAAGCAATCCCCGACAAAACACTGTGCAAGCTGCGGAGCGCGCCTGGCCGGGCCATTCTGCTCGGCCTGCGGCGAACGAGCCCGGCGACCCGGCGATGTTTCCCTGCGCCGGTACCTGGCCGAATTCTTCGATGCGGCGTTCAATCTGGACAGCCGCTTCTGGCGCAGTGTGGGAGCGCTGCTGTTTCGACCAGGGCTTCTGACCAGCGAATACATGGACGGACGGCGGGTCAACTGGATGCGCCCGCTGCATTTGTTCCTGTTGGTCAACCTGATTTTTTTCCTGTTCTCCGGCGGCTGGAATACCTTCACCACGCCACTGCAGCTTCACATGACCGCCAGCGGCTTCCCCCACCAGAGCCTGGCCTCTGACTGGGTCAACCGGCATCTCAACGACCCGGCGCTGGAAGACGCCGAATGGTCTGAAATCGTCGCCTCGATTCGTGGTTCGGATGTCGAGCTTGACGAATCGGGACGAGAGGTCCGCGACCGACTGGTTGACTATACCCGCGACTTCAACCGACGGGCCGATATAACGGCACGGTCCCTGCTCATTGCCCTGGTGCCTCTGTATACGGTGTTTCCGCTGCTGGTTTTCTGCCGGCGCCGCGAATCGCCGGTCAAGCACCTCGTGTTTGCCACGCACGGCACGGCTGTCATATTGCTGGTGGTCTGGGTTGGCGGGTGGTCGACCATCACGGCGACCTCTCTCGGCCTGATCGACTCAACGATGCGCGCGCAGGATATCTTTTCGACTTCGATCACCTTGACGCTGCTGTGGGTCTGGAGCCTCTTTGCGTTTCGACGCGCCTACGACCTGGGCTGGCTGGGCAGTGTCCTGGCTGCCCTGGGCCTGATGATCTGGTTTGCCGTGTTCATTCAGCTCTACCGCGCGCTGCTTTTTTTCGTGGTCTTCTGGAGTGGCTGACCCCATGGTTTCACCGTCCCGCCGAAGCCGTCGCACGCGATCAGCACGCCAAGCCGATGCTGTTAGGATTGCCGCCAGTCAAGCAAGGGGAGCGCATCATGTCCATGAGATTCTGGCGCCGAGTGCGCGTGGCGCCGGGCGTGACCATGAATTTAAGCAAGCGCGGCGGGTCGCTGTCGTTCGGGCCACGGGGGGCGAAGTACACCGTGGGAACCAGCGGTCGACGCGGTACGGTTTCCCTGCCCGGGACCGGTCTGTTCTATACCGTGCGCGGCGGCGGTGGGTCACGGCGCCGGAGCACAACCCCCGAACAGCCACAAGTTGACCCGGCCCATCGGCTGAATCTCGGTTTTTTCAAGCGCCTGTTCACCCCGGCCAACGAGCGCGCACTGGTCGATGGCCTCAAGGCCATGGTGGCCGAAAACGAGGACGAAGCGCTGGAGCAGTTCGAGCAGGGCCGCGAACTGCCCGACGCCCACTGGCTGGCCGGCGTTCTCCGGCTCAAGCGCCGAGACTTCGACAATGCCAGGGCGCACCTGCAGTTTTGCCTTCGCAATACCGCCTCACTGGGCCAGCACCTGGAAAAGTACGGCGTGGTTCCGACCACCAGCCTGGCCATCACGCCTGAAGTCACCGCCCATGTCCTTCCGCGCAAGCGCGGCACCCTGCTGGCCCTGGCCGAGATCGACCAGGCCCGCGGCGACCTCAAAGCGGCTCGCACCTGGCTGTATAGTCTCAGAAAGGACCATCCCGGCGATCCGGTGGTCCTGCTGTCGCTGGCCGAGATCATGCTCGAATGCGATGCCGACCGCGAGTCGGCCGCCAAGGCCATCGTGGCCATGACCGCCGAGGTCGAAAACCAAACCCCGGTTCATGCAGCGCTGCTGCTGTACAAGGGCCGCGCCCTGCGCGAACTGGGCCTTGACGAGGCCGCCTTCCGGACGCTCACGGCAGCCTTCCGGCGCAAGAAAGACCGCGACCCGGACCTGCTGCGCGCCATCCGCTACGAACGTGCCCTGGCCTATGAAGGCGCCGGCCGCGGCTCTCGCGCCCGCAGCGAATTCGAGGCGATTTATGCCGAGGCGCCCGATTACGAGGATGTGGCCAAAAGGTTGGGGCTTTAGAGAACCCGCTGTGACATTGCGTTAGGGACGCCGCCATATCGATGCTCATCGCATGGGAAAGACTTTGCTTTCCTTCACCGTGCCGTAGGCGAAGCTGGTATCGAT
>CAZUTZ010000328.1:0-2865 GCA_964623655.1 uncultured Wenzhouxiangella sp. | reverse complement strand
TGACCAGAATGACCAGCGCGGTCATGGTGCACACCACCAGGGTGTCGATGAACACCTCCCACACGCCCCAGAAGCCCTGGCGGAACGGCTTGTTGCGCGCCTGGGCATGCACGATCGAGGCCGAGCCGAGGCCGGCCTCGTTGGAGAAGATGCCGCGTGCGATGCCGTAGCGCACGGCCATGGCCACGCTGGCCCCGGCGAATCCGCCGACCGCCGGGGCCGGCTGGAAGGCCGACTGGACGATCAGCGCCAGGGCACCGGGGATCTCGGTGGCGTTAACGGCCAGAATGCCGAGCGCGCCGACCAGGTAGGCAATGGCCATGACCGGCACGATCTTCTCGGCGGTGGCGGCAATGCGGCTGATGCCGCCGATGGTGACCAGGCCGACCAGGAACACCATGGCGATACCGGTGGCCCAGTGCGGCAGGCCGAAGCCAGTGGCCAGTGACTGGGCCATGGTGTTGGACTGGACCATGTTGCCGATGCCGAACGCGGCCAGCCCGGCCAGGAATGCATACAGGATGGCCAGCCAGCGCCACTGCGGCCCGAGGCCTTTTTCGATGTAGTAGAACACCCCGCCGGAGACATGCCCATCGTCGTCGACGTGGCGATACTTCAGGCCGAGCGTGGCCTCGGCCATCTTGGTGGCCATGCCGACCAGGGCGACCATCCACATCCAGAACACCGCGCCGGGCCCGCCAAGAGCGATGGCAGTAGCCACCCCGGCGATGTTGCCGACGCCGATGGTCGCGGCCATGGCCGAGGTAACGGCCTGGAAGGGTGTAATTGCGCCGGGCTCGATGTCATGGGTGCGCTTGAACACCTGGCCGAAGCTGTGTTTCCAGGCATGCCCGAGGTGACGGAACTGGAAGAACCCCAGGCGAATGGTCAGGTACAGCCCGGTACCGACCAGCAGAATCATGAATGGGGGCCCCCAGACGATGCCGTTGAGCCAGCTGTTGGCGGCGATGATGGTGTCAAGCATGGTTCGAATCCCTCGATTACGAAGGCCATAGCCTAGCCGAAATTTCCCCGACGTTGGCCCGGGTACACCAGCCTGCTATATACTTCACGGATTCAAGGGGGTTGGCGTGAACTACAACCAGCGAGAACTCCCCGATGAAGACAAGCCATTTTCTGTTCCCCAGCCTCCTGCTGTTTGCCTCCACCGCCCTGGCCGGTGTTCCCGCGGATGTCGAGCTCGAACCGGTGTTCCCGCAGGGGACTTTTGAGGGCGCCCTGGGTATGGTCAACGCCGCCGACGGCAGCGACCGGCTGTTCGTGATCCGCCAGGCCGGCCAGGTCGAGATCATCGACGGCGGCCAGGTACTTTCGAGCCCGTTTCTGGATATTTCCGGCCAGACCGTCGGCAGCGGCGAGCGCGGCCTGCTGGGCCTGGCCTTTCACCCTGATTTCCCCGCAGTCGACCGGGTCTACATCAACTACACCGCCAGCGGTGTGGCCGGCATCCCGAACGGCGACACGGTGGTCTCGGAGTTCACCCTCAGCGAGACCGACCCGAACCAGGTCGATCCCGACAGCGAACGGGTACTGCTGACCATCGCCCAGGATTTCTCCAACCATAACGGCGGCAACCTGCGCTTCGGCCCGGATGGCTATCTGTACATCGGCATGGGCGACGGTGGCAGCGGGGGCGATCCCTGCAACCGCAGCCAGACCCTCGATCCCGACAATCTGGAGACCGGGGGAAGCTGCCGTGACGATGCCACCGCCGCGCTGCTCGGCAAGATGCTGCGCCTGGACATCGACAACACCACCCCGGCCGGCGACAACAACCTCTGCGGCGCCGAAGGCGACGGCTCGGCCGAGTACGCCATCCCCGACACCAATCCGTTCGCCATTCTGCCGCCGGACATCTTCGCCGATCGCTTCGAAGTCGATCCGTCCTTGCGAGGCAGCACCGAGGGTGGGCCGTGTGCCGAGACCTGGACCTGGGGCCTGCGCAACCCCTGGCGCTGGAGCTTCGACCGCGACACGGGCGACCTGTGGATCGCCGATGTCGGTCAGAACACCTGGGAGGAAGTCAACCTCGAGCCGGCCGACAGCAGCGGCGCGCTGAACTACGGCTGGAACGTCTGCGAAGGCAATTTCGCGACCGGTTCGACAACCCAGCCCTGCCCGCTGGAAGACTCGGTACTGCCCGTGCTCGATTACCAGACCGGGGCCAACTGCTCGATCACCGGCGGCTATCGCTACCGCGGCCCGGTGACCAGCATGCAGGGCCTCTACGTCTACGGCGACTATTGCTCGGGACGCATCTGGTTCGCCGAGGACGACGGGCTGGGCAACTGGTCCGAGTCCGAGTTCTCGGTCGAGGGATTCGATCTGCGAAGCTTCGGCGAGGACGAGCAGGGCAACCTTTATGTACTACGCAGCGGTGGCATCTGGCGCTTCGAATCCGAATAGGGTTCGGGGTGGCCTGATGGCCGGTTGGCTGGCGGCATCCTTGCCCTTCGTGCTGGCGTTTTCACCGGGCGTGACAGCCCCTAGTTCCGGCGAACTTCAAAGTCAACTGCCTTTCGCCCCGCTACGCTGATGGGCGACCTCCTTTTGGCAGCGCGCCAAAAGGAGGCAAAAGCGCTTTTGGAGCCGCCTGGGCGACTTGCCCTGCGGGTTCCCTGCGATGCTCGGCTCAAGCGGCGTTCGCTCAACTCGCTACGCGACCTTTGGTCGCTTCGCTCAGACACACGCTCTCTTGAATCCGCTTGATCCTGCGGGCGCTTAACGGCACTCCAGCTTTGCTCCTTTCGGCTGACGCCGAAAACCGCAAAGCTTACGTTGCCTACGCCTCTCGGCTGCGTCGACGGCGGATACCTTGGGAGGAGGCCGAAGGTTGGAAAACCA
>CAZUTZ010000327.1:0-2872 GCA_964623655.1 uncultured Wenzhouxiangella sp. | reverse complement strand
AATCGTGCCGACATTCACGTGCGGCTTGTTGCGTTCAAACTTTGCCTTGGACATGGGTTTTTCCTTGCTTTTTTCTGGTCAATAATTCGGACGTCAGGCCGACTTCTTCATGACCTCTTCGGCCACGCTGTTCGGCGCTTCGGAGTAATGCAGAAACTCCATGGAATAAGTTGCACGCCCTTGGCTCATCGAGCGAAGATCGGTGGCGTAGCCGAACATCTCAGCCAGCGGCACGTTGGCGCGAATGATCTTGCCGGCCGGCACGTCTTCCATGCCCTGAACCAGGCCACGCCGGCGATTGAGGTCGCCCATGACATCACCCATGTAGTCTTCGGGGCTGACCACTTCGACCTTCATGATCGGCTCAAGCAGCACCGGCCGCGCCTTCAGCGCACCATCCTTGAAGGCCATGGAACCGGCAATCTTGAACGCCATTTCGCTGGAGTCGACTTCGTGGTAGGAGCCATCGAACAGCGTCGCCTTGACATCGACCATCGGATAGCCGGCCAGCACGCCATTGTTCATCTGCTCGGCGATACCCTTGCCGACAGCCGGAATGTAGTCCTTGGGCACGACACCGCCCACGATTTCATCGACGAATTCATAGCCGCCGCCTTCGTCCATGGGCTCCAGGCGAATCTTGACGTGACCGTACTGGCCGCGACCGCCGGACTGGCGAACGAACTTGCCTTCAGCCTCGACCGCCTGACGAATGGTTTCGCGGTAGGCGACCTGCGGCTTGCCGACGTTGGCCTCGACCTTGAACTCCCGCTTCATGCGGTCGACGATGATGTCGAGATGCAGCTCGCCCATGCCCGCGATGATGGTCTGCCCGGATTCTTCGTCGGTGTGGACGCGGAATGAGGGATCTTCCTGAGCGAGCTTCGACAGGGCAATACCCATCTTTTCCTGGTCGCTCTTGGTCTTGGGTTCCACAGCCACGGCGATCACCGGATCCGGAAACTCCATCCGCTCCAGGGTGATGACATTGGATGGATCGCACAGGGTGTCGCCGGTAGTGACGTCTTTCAGGCCCACGGCTGCGGCGATGTCGCCGGCGCGGACTTCCTTGATTTCCTCACGGGAATTGGCGTGCATCTGCAGGATGCGACCCACCCGCTCCTTCTTGCCCTTGACCGGGTTGAGGACGGTATCGCCTGATTTGACCACACCCGAATAGACCCGGAAAAAGGTCAGTGTGCCGACGAACGGATCGGTGGCAATCTTGAACGCAAGCGCTGCAAACGGCTCGTCATCGTTGGACTTGCGCACACCTTCCTGCTCGTCTTCATCGATACCGCGGATGGCCTTGACCTCGGTCGGAGAAGGCATGTATTGAACGATCGCATCCAGCAAGGCCTGCACACCCTTGTTCTTGAACGCTGTGCCACACAGCACCGGAACGATCTCGTTCTGCAACGTTCCCTCACGGATGCCGCGCATGACCTCGTCGTTGCTGAGCTCTTCGCCTTCCAGGTACTTTTCCATGAGCTCTTCGACCGCCTCGGCAGCCGACTCGACCATGAACTCGCGAGCCGCAGCGGCCTCGTCGGCCAGTTCAGCGGGGATTTCGCGCGCCTCATAGGTGGTACCCATGTTCTCGACGTCCCAGTAGATCGCCTTCATGGTGATCAGGTCGATCACGCCTTCGAAGTTCTCTTCGGAACCAATCGGCAGCTGGATCGGAACGGGATTGGCGCCCAGGCGGTCCTTGATTTGCCCGACCACGCGCTGGAAGTTGGCGCCGGTACGATCCATCTTGTTGACAAAGCACATCCGGGGCACTTGATACTTGGTCGCCTGACGCCATACCGTTTCCGACTGCGGCTCAACGCCGCCGACGGCACAGAACACAGCGACGGCACCATCCAGCACGCGCAGGCTGCGCTCGACTTCAATGGTGAAGTCGACGTGGCCGGGCGTGTCGATGATGTTGATGCGGTATTCCGGCCAGTCCTGGTCCATCCCTTTCCAGAAACAGGTCGTCGCCGCAGAGGTAATGGTGATGCCACGCTCCTGCTCCTGCTCCATCCAGTCCATCACGGCATTGCCGTCATGGACCTCGCCAAGCTTGTGCGAGACACCGGTGTAGAACAGGATGCGCTCTGTAGTGGTCGTCTTGCCGGCGTCGATGTGCGCCATGATTCCGATATTACGGTAGCGCTCGATAGATACTTTGCGTGCCACGGTATTAAACCTCTGCGGATTGGCGCATTACCAGCGGTAATGCGAGAAAGCTTTGTTGGCCTCGGCCATGCGATGAACGTCTTCGCGCTTTTTGACGGCGGAGCCGCGTTCTTCGACCGCGTCCAGCAGTTCACCGGCCAAACGCAGCGGCATGCTGGCTTCGCCACGCTTGCGCGCAGCATCAATCACCCAGCGCATGGCCAGGGTCTGACGGCGCTTCGGTCGGACTTCGACCGGCACCTGATAAGTTGCACCACCCACTCGGCGTGACTTCACCTCGACAGCGGGGGCGACGTTATCCAACGCCTGTTCAATGGCCGACAGCGGCTCGGCATGACCGCGCCGCTCGACCTCGTCGATGGCGCCGTAGACAATGCGCTCGGCCACGGACTTCTTGCCGCTTTTCATGACCATGTTGATGAAGCGCGCGATCATTTCGTTGCCGAATTTGGGATCCGGCAGGATCGGGCGCTCGAAATTCGAATGCTTGCGAGACATGGAGACTGCTCCTATTTCTTCGGACGCTTGGCGCCGTATTTTGAACGCGCCTGGCGCCGATCGCTGACTCCAGCGGTATCCAGACTGCCGCGTACTGTGTGGTATCGCACCCCTGGCAGGTCCTTGACACGACCACCGCGAATCAGGACCACCGAGTGCTCCTGCAGGTTGTGCCCCTCGCCACCGA
>CAZUTZ010000326.1:0-2875 GCA_964623655.1 uncultured Wenzhouxiangella sp. | reverse complement strand
CCGACGGACCCGGCCTGGCGCTGGTCCTGCTGCTGGCGCTGGCCGGCGGCGTGTTGCTCAATCTGATGCCCTGCGTATTTCCCGTTCTGTCGATCAAGGCGATGAGCCTGGTCTCCGGGGCCGGTCACGACCAGCGCGGACACGGCCTGGCCTACACGGGCGGGGTGGTGTTGAGTTTTGCCGTGCTGGCCGGCGTCCTACTGGGCCTGCGCGCCGGCGGCGAGGCGCTGGGCTGGGGCTTTCAGCTGCAGTCGCCCTGGTTTGTCGGTCTCCTGATCTATGTCTTTTTCGCCATGGGTCTGGCCTTGTCGGGGCTGTTCGACTTCGGCACGCGGATGATGGGGGTGGGTCAGAATCTGACCGAGCGCGGCGGGCTCAAAGGCTCGTTCTTTACCGGCGTGCTGGCCTGCGTGGTGGCCAGTCCCTGCACCGCGCCGTTCATGGGCACCGCCCTCGGCGTTGCCGTGCTGCTGCCCTGGCCGCAGGCCATGAGCGTCTTTTTGGCGCTGGGACTGGGACTGGCCCTGCCCATGCTGGCCCTGAGCTGGTGGCCGGGCCTGGCCCGCCGGCTGCCGCGGCCGGGGCCGTGGATGGATACCTTCAAGCAGGCGATGGCGTTCCCGCTGTACCTGGCCGCGGTCTGGCTGCTGTGGGTACTGGCGCGCCAGACCGACCCCAATGGCCTGGCAATGGTGCTGACCGGCATGGTGGTGCTGGCCTTTGCCCTGTGGCTGGCCGGCAAGCGCAACAAGACCGAAACGGCGGCCACCGCTCGCCATGTGGCCGTGGGCTTGAGCCTCGTGTTCGCCCTGGCCGCGCTGGGCTCGGCTGCGCGCTTCGAAGCCGAACCCGGCACCATGGCCGAGGGCGACTGGGAGATTTTCACGCCCGAACGTCTCGAGGAACTCATCGACGACCCCGAGCGGGCCGTGCTGGTCAACATGACCGCCGACTGGTGCGTCACCTGCCTGGTCAACGAGCGCGTGGCCTTGAACACCAGCGCCGTGCGTGATGTGATGGAAGCCGAGAACATCGTCTACATGAAAGGCGACTGGACCCGGCGCGATCCACAGATCACGGAATACCTCGCCCAGTACGATCGCAACGGGGTCCCGCTGTACGTGATCTACCCTCGCAACGGCGACTCGCCCCGGGTTCTCCCTCAGGTGCTGACGCCGGGTCTGGTGGTCCAGGCGCTGGAAGACATCTGAAATCTTTTTGTCATACGGGACTGTTAGCTTGACGGTTGACTTTTAGGCGTTCTGTCCCAGCCTGCCGCCATGACCTTTCGGTTCTGCCTGACCGGTTTGCTCCTGCTCGTCTTGCTGCCGGGTCTCCCCGTCGAAGCGCTGGGGGGTAATGATCGGGAACCGCTGCCCGAGGTGCCGGACTTTCCTTCGCAACCGATCCGGCTGATCGTCTACACCAGCCCCGGCGGCTTGATCGACGTGACCGCACGACGCTTCGCCCAGCTGGCCCAGGAGCACGCAGGACATCCATTCGCCGTGATCAATCGCCCCGGGGGCGGCGGCATCGTGGCGTTCGAAGAAGTCCTGCGTGAGCCGGCCGACGGGCATCGTTTCCTGGCCGTGACCCGATCCAACATTTCCAAGATGGTGGCCACCGGTCGGGAGGACCTGATCGATCGAATCCTGTGGCACTCCTACATCATGGACAACGCCCATGTCCTGATCACCAACCGGGAATCCGGCCTGACTTCGTGGGAGGATCTGCGGAACCATCGTCGGGCCGACGATCATGATCAGCTGTGGCTGGGGGTGGACATCGGCGGCGTCAAGCATGTCTCCGGGGTGCGGGTGGCGGAAGTCACGGGCATCGACATGCGATGGATTCCCTACGGCAGCGGTGGAGAGGCGCGGGCGGCGCTGCTGGGCAATCTGGGAACCCTGTATTTCGGCAATCCGCGCGACGCGCTGGCGTCATCTCGCCTGGAAGTGGTCGCCGTGGCCGCCGCCGAGCGACTGGAAGACTTTCCGGATGCGCCGACCTTCGCCGAACTCGGCTACTCCGGGCTGGAAAACGAACTGATCTGGCGCGGCTTTGCCTTTCGCAAGGGCGTCGATGAAGCCATTCAGGAATGGTACGACGTGCTGGTGCGCAACGTGCTGGCCGACCCGCGCTGGCAGGAGCCCTGGGAAGGCGAAGCGGTCAACCTGCGCTACCGCGGTCGGGACGAATTCGAGCGCATCGTCGAGCAGGACCGGGAGGAATTTCGCGTCTATCTGGACGGCCTTCAGCTGCTGCCCGACAGCGAAGAGGACCCCGGACTGCTGGGCCGCATTGTCCAGCCGCCGGGGCTGATCATTCTGCTCGTCGTCATGATCGCGGCCCTCGGGCTGGTGGTGCTGGGATGGCGGCGTCGGCAGCCCGAAGCCCGAATTGGCGAACCCGTCCTGCTGCTGAGCTTGCTGGGTCTGACGGCCGTCGCCTATGCCATGAGCCTGCAACTGCCACCGGCCAACCCGATCGACCCGGTCGGCGCGCGTGGCATCCCTCAGCTGTGGCTGATCGGCCTGATCGGGCTGGTGCTGATTCAGCTGGTCGGCCACTTGCGGGCAGCCCCCGAGCAGGCCGGCGAGGCGGCTACGCTGCCACCGCGCCTGCCGCTGTTCATCGGCGCCTACGCGCTGGCCCTGATCCTGCTGCCGGTCATCGGCCATTTTCTGGTCGCGCTGGTGTATCTCCCGGCCATGACCTGGTTTCTCGGCTACCGGCGAGTGCCGGTCATTGTCGGTTTGACGGTCGGCTGGCTGCTGTTGTCGGAACTGGTCTTCCAGGGCCTGCTGCACGTTGATCTGCCGCGCGGGCTGTGGTCATGACGCTGCACGATAAAGGCCTTTTGGCATGATCGAAG
>CAZUTZ010000325.1:0-2892 GCA_964623655.1 uncultured Wenzhouxiangella sp. | reverse complement strand
CTAGAGTACAAGAGCCTTGGACAGTTCGGGCAACAGCCGGACCTGGATGCGGAAAGCCATGGACCCAACAATCTGGACAGGTCGAGTGGACAGCGAGGACGGCGCGGCGGGGCAGCGCTGGCACCAGCGGGTGCAGCCGTTTGCTGAAGGCCCGCCGGGGACCTGTCTGCTGGGTCTGGCATCCGACCGCGGCGTGGCCTTGAACCAGGGCCGGACCGGGGCCGCTGAAGGTCCGACAGCGCTGCGCCGCGCTCTGGCCAACCTGGCTGCACATGACGACCGACCGCTGTATGACGCCGGCGACGTGCGCGCCGATACCGATCTGGCGGCCGCGCAGGCTGGCTATGCCGAAGCGGCGGCCGATATCCTGACCCGGGGCCATTTCCTGATCGGTCTGGGCGGCGGACACGAGATCGGCTGGGCCGGCTTCCAGGCCGCGCGGCGATTTCTGGCTCGTAGCGATCCGGGCAAGCGCTTAGGGATCCTGAACTTCGACGCTCACTTCGACCTGCGCCGACCGGCGCCTCACGCCAGCTCCGGCACGCCGTTTTTTCAGGCCGCCGAGTGGTGCCGCGAGCATGATCTGCCATTCGACTACGCCTGCATCGGCATCAGCGAAGCAGCCAATACGCGAGCGCTGTTCAAGACTGCGGCAGACCTGGGCGTGAATTTCTTAAGGGATCGCGACTGCAGTCTGCCGGCTGCCGAACGCCTGATCAGCACCCTGATTGATCGCGTCGATGCCTTGTACGTCACGATCTGCCTCGACGCGCTGCCGGCCGCCGTCGCTCCCGGCGTCAGCGCGCCAGCGGCATTGGGCATTCCGGTCACGTTCCTGATCGACTGCCTGCACACCACCGCGCGCATCTGCTCAGACGCTGGCTGCCCGTGGCTTTTGGCCGACATCGCCGAACTCAATCCCGCACACGACCTCAACGGCCGGACCGCCAATACGGCTGCTCGCCTGCTTTGGGAGATCCATCAAGCGCAAGGCTGAAGCCGCTGGCTATACTCCGGGTGCATCAACAATCAGGGAAAAGCGATGACCCAAGACTTCATAAAGCTGCTGGCGGCCTGGGCGCTGTTCCATGAAAGTGCCGACGAAGGCTGGAAGTCGGCCGTGGCGCAAGGGCAAAAGCAGGCGCCGGGCAGCATGAGCGAGGGGCCGGAAGCCTTCGTGCACGGCCTGGCCGCTCTGGTCGACGAGGAAAAGGAAAAACTCAAGGCGCGGCTGGCCGATGACAAGGCCGGACACGCCGCCGCCCCATCGACCGCCCTGGCCGAACGGCTCGACGCCCTGACTTTTGAAATGCGGGAACTGCGCGGCTGCGTGGAATCGCTGCAGGCCACGGTTGACGGTCTTGCCGCCCGCCGCGGTGACTGACGCCAGCCCGAACCGCGGCCGGCAGTTGCTGCTAGCCGCGCTGAAAAGCGCGCTGAAAGTCACCTGGCAGACGCGATTCGGCCTGATGCGCGGTCAGCGGCGACGCGCCCTGGTCGCGCGCGAAGCGCGTCTTTCCTGCCAGCGGCTGGGTCCGGCTTTCATCAAGCTCGGCCAGCTCGCTTCGGTGCGGCCGGACGTGTTTGCGCCGGAAACCGTCTTTGAACTTGAACAGCTGCAGGACCGCGTCGACGCCGTTTCGGCGGATTCGATCCGCGCCGAAATCGGGCGCGAGCTGGGTCGTGATGCCGACGCATTGTTTGCCGACTTTGAAGACCGGCCCATCGCCGCCGGGTCCGTCGCCCAGGTTCACCGCGCGCGGCTGAGCGATGCCTATCGGCCGGTGGCCGGGGCCGAACTGCCGGCCGGCACGCCGGTCGCCGTCAAGGTCCTGCGCCCCGGCATCGAGGCGCTGATTGCCGCGGATCTCGCCATCGCGAAGCGCTGGGCCGGGCGTCTGAATCGCTGGCGCAGGCTGGCACGCTGGCGGCCGGCTGCGCTGATGGATGAATTCAGCGACATGCTCGAACGTGAGCTCGACCTGCGTAACGAGGGCCATATCGCCGACCGCTTTGGCCAGGATTTTGTTGACGACCGATTGGTCATCGTGCCGCGCGTCGTGTGGCGCCACACCACCCGGCGGGTGCTGGTCAGCGAGTACGTCGAAGGGTGGCGTTTGAGCGAGATCGGCGCGGCCGAACGGGCCGGGATCGATGCCCGCAGCCTGGCCGCACACGGCGCTGAAGTGTTCATGCGCCAGGTGCTGGTGCTGGGCTATTTCCACGCCGACCTGCACCCGGCCAACCTGTTCGTGACGCCGCAAGGCCAGCTGTGTTTTCTCGACTTCGGCATTGTCGGCCGCACCAGTCCTGCCCAGCGCGAGGCCATTGCCCAGGTGCTGATCGGGCTGGTTTACGGCGACGCCGATCGGGCGTTGCACTACTCGCGCGAGCTGGGTCTGGAAGTGCCGGCCGAGCGCGAGCAGCGGGTTCGTGAGGAAATGGAAGGCCTGGTCAAACGCCATCTGCTTGACCCGCCTCGAGCCGATGTGCGCAGCTTTGCGCTGGGTTTTCTGTCCATGCTGGCCGACCAGCGCATCACCATTCCGGCCGGCTACGGGCTATTGATCAAGGCCCTGGTGACGGTTGAAGGTGTCTCGCACGCCATCTACCCGGACCTGGACCTGATGGAATCGGCCAAACCCTTCGCCACGCGCCTGATCGCGGCCCAGCTGATGGGCCGCGAGCGTTTGCGGCAACGCCTGCCGGAAGCCGGCCGGCGTGCGCTGGAGGTTTTGTTGTCTTAAGAAACCGGCTGCTGTCTGAGCCGGTAAACCACCCGTTCCGGTCGGCCCTCATCGTCGGTGTAGGCGACAAACGCCTTGTAGTTATCGAAGAAGGTGCCGGTGAAGAAGATCCACTCGTCGGGCCGGAAATTGACGATGTTGTCCA
>CAZUTZ010000324.1:0-2900 GCA_964623655.1 uncultured Wenzhouxiangella sp. | reverse complement strand
GAGCCTGCTTGGCAATACGTGTTCGCCGCGCGTGGCTTTAGCCGCGACCCGCGCTCTGGCCGCATGGGTCGACATCATTTGCTGGATAGCACGGTACAAAAGTCGGTCAAGCGCGCCGCACGTGCTGCAGAAATTCGCAAACCGGTGACCTGCCACGCCTTCCGCCACAGCTTCGCCACGCACTTGCTGGAATCCGGCGCGGATATCCGCACGGTCCAGCAGCTCTTGGGCCACTCCGACGTTCGCACCACGATGATTTACACGCACGTGATCAATCGCGGGGCGCTGGGCGCCCGCAGTCCCCTGGACCGGCCATAGGTCCGATCTGGCGCGGGATTGGCAGGCACGCTACCGCCAACGGCCCGAAAGCGGATTTCCTGGCCCTCGCCCGCCCATTCCACGCTGTCCTTCGCGGGCCTGATCGTCGCACTGCCGATATCATCCGCGCCCGCTTGCCAAACCGCCCACGCGCAAATCATCTGCCACGCCGGGCACGCAAGTCAACTTTGCTCAAGGCACAATCCGATAGCGTCCTGTCTGAAGAGGCGCGTCGCAAGCACCTCGATCGCGCCCCGAGCGTCGATCGGCCGGCCTCAACCCAGCAGCTTTTCGATCTCTACCGGACTGGCGACCTTGCCTTCAACCACGATTTCACCGTCGATCGCCAGCGCCGGGGTACGCATGATGCCCGCATCGATGATGGCGTTCATCTCGGTGACCTTTTCCAGCTCGTAGTCCAGGTGCTTGTCTTTTGCCGCCTGTTCGGCGTTTGCGCTCAACTGATTGCACTTGGCGCAACCGCTGCCGTAGATGGTCAGTTTCATGAAAGCCTCCTTTGGGGTGGGTTGATTCAGAAAAAGTTGCCGTAGACCACCCCGGTGATGGTTGCCATCACCACCACCAGGGCGCAGTAGACCAGGGTTTTCTCCGTGCCCAGCACGGTGCGGATGACCAGCAGGTTGGGCAGCGACAGGGCCGGGCCGGCCAGCAGCAGGGCCAGTGCCGGCCCCTTGCCCATGCCGGCGCCCAGCAGGGCCTCGACGATGGGCACCTCGGTCAGCGTGGAGAAATACATCAGCGCACCGATAACGGCGGCGATGGCAGTCGACGACAGCGAATTGTCGCCTACGGCCGCCGCCACCCAGGCGGAGGGGATGATGCCCTCGTGCCCGGGGCGACCCAGGGCGAAGCCGGCGACGAACACGCCGATCAGCAGCAGGGGCATGATCTGCTTGGTGAAGTCCCAGGTCTGCGCGGCCCACTCGCGATCCTCGACGCGGCTGGCGGCGATCATCATCAGCCCGCCCACGCCGATGACGAAGGCCAGTTCCGGCACCCCGGGCAGCAGGAACGCCGCGAGGGACACCGTGGCCGCCAGGATCATGACCGGCCCGGGCGGCCAGTGCCAGCGCCACACCAGCAGCGCGCCGAGCGCTGCGGCCAGCAAGGCGGTGATCTGCCACCTCCAGGCATGGATGCGCATCCAGGTCTCGTTATCGGCGGCGGCCCAGTTGGCAAAGACCAGGATGCCGATCATCAGGCCGAAAAAGGCCACGGTGACCGATAGCGGCTTTTCCGCCACGCCGCCGCCGAAACCCCGGCCGTTGGCTTTTGCCCGCTGCGCTTCTTCCTTGCGGTAAATCAGGTGCATGGCCGCACCGATCACCAGCGCGAACACGATGGCGCCGACGGCACGGGCCAGGCCGATTTCCGCGCCCAGCACCTTGGCCGTGACCACCACGGCCATGACGTTGATTGCTGGCCCGGAATACAGGAACGCGGTCGCCGCTCCCAGCCCGGCGCCGCGCCGGTAGATGCCGCCGAACAGCGGCAACACGGTGCACGAGCACACCGCCAGCAAGCTGCCCGACACCGAGGCCACGCCGAAGGCCACCGGCTTGGGCGCGGCCGGACCGAGGAAGCGCAGGATGGCGCCTTGGTTGATGTAGACCGCCATGGCGCCGGCGATCAGGAAGGCCGGCAACAGGCACAGAATGACGTGCTCGCGCGCGTACCAGTGGGTCAGGCGGATGCCTTCCAGCACCGCGTTGTCAAAACGCGCCACCCCGGCCGGCAGGAAATAGATGACGGCGAAAGCCGCCACCATGAACAGCAGCAGCCGGCTTTCCCCGGGATGCTCCTGAACCTGCCGGCGCAGGCGTTCGACGATCGGCGGCATGAGGAAACTCAGGCTCGGCCGGCGATCTCGCTCAGGACCTTGTCGGCCGCGGCCACGGTATCGGCCACGTCCTGCTCGGAATGGGCGCTGGACACGAAGCCGGCCTCAAAGGCGCTGGGGGCCAGATAGATGCCCTCTTCCAGCATGCCGGTAAAGAAGGCCTTGAAGCGTTCAAGGTCGCAGGCCGCAGCCCCTTCAAAGTCGGTCACTCGCTCGGCTTCGGTGAAAAACAGACCGAACATGCCGCCCACGGAAACGGTGGCCATGGGAATGCCGGCCTGGTCGGCGACGGCTTTCAGTCCGGCGGTCAGGTGGCGGGTGGTCTGGGCGAGGTTTTCATAAAAGCCTTCTTCGGCGATCAGCTCGAGATTGGCGACGCCGGCGGCCATGGCGACCGGGTTGCCGGACAGCGTGCCGGCCTGGTAGACGGGGCCGTCCGGGGCGACCAGCTTCATGTATTCCTGCTTGCCGCCGAAAGCGCCTACGGGCATGCCGGCGCCGATGACCTTGCCGAAGCAGGTCAGGTCGGGGGTGATGCCGTACAGACCCTGCGCGCCTTGCGGGTGCACGCGGAAGCCGGTCATGACTTCGTCGAACAAAAGCGCCGCGCCATAGCGGTCACACAATTCGCGCAAGCCCTCAAGGAACCCCGGCTCGGGCAGAACACAGTTCATGTTGCCGGCGATGGGCTCGACGGCCACGCAGGCGATTTCGTCCGGGT
>CAZUTZ010000323.1:0-2904 GCA_964623655.1 uncultured Wenzhouxiangella sp. | reverse complement strand
ATCATGATCCTGATGGGCATCTGGATGCCGCTGCGGATGTACGTGCTGCAGTTCTAGAATCCAGGCAATCTGGCCGCCGGCGGCTTCGCCGTCCGGCTTGGCAGTTCAGCCCAGTTGCTCAAGCAGTGCCCGGCAAAACGCCGGCAGGTCGTCCGGCACCCGGCTGGAGATCAGGTGGCCGTCGACCACAACCTCCTCGTCCATCCACTCGCCGCCTGCGTTGACCATGTCGTCGCGGATGGAGGCGAACGAGGTCACGCGGCGGCTGCGGATGATGTCGGCCGATACCGCCATCCAGCCGGCGTGGCAAATCCAGGCCACGGGTTTTTGTTGCCCGCTCAAGCGCCGCACGAACTCCACCATGGCCTTGTGCTGGCGCATCTTGTCCGGCGCCATGCCGCCGGGAATCACGACCGCGTCGAAGTCATCCGGATCGACTTCGGCGACATCGGCATCCGGCTTGACCGCGTAGCCCTTGCCGGAGTGGTAGACGCTCTCACCCGCGCCCAGCACGCTGACTCGGTGGCCGGCCTCGATCAGGCGCAGCCGCGGGTAGTGCAGCTCGAGTTCCTGGTAGTTGTTCTCGACGAGGATGGCGATGTGTTTCTTCTCGGCGGACATGTCGCTGCCTTTGGTATTGAGTAGCCCTTCAGTATGGACAAGCGGCGCCCCTCCTGCCGCGAAAGCGGCCAAATCGGTTGGCCGATTCCGCCTTTGCTGCCAGCGTGCCCGTCTTCAGACCGCGTTGCCTCGAAACAGCTCGCCGATGCGGTCCAGATCGACGTTGCCGCCGGTAATGATGATTCCGACGCGCTGGTCGGTCACATCCACCGCCCCTTCGAGGATGGCCGCGAGCGGCACCGCGCAGGACGGCTCGATGATGATCTTCATCCGTTCCCAGATCTGGCGCATGGCATCGACGATGCCGGCTTCCGAGACCGTGACCACGTCGTCCACGTGCCGCCGGATGACGGCGAAGGTCAGCTCGCCCAGCGAGGTGCGCAGGCCGTCGGCGATGGTGGTCGTCGTCGACACCGGCTCGATTTTCCCGGAACGGAACGATCGGGCGGCATCGTCAGCGTTGGCCGGCTCGGCCGCAATCACCCGGCATTCGAGCCGAAGGTGCTTGACCGCTATGGCCGTGCCGCTGATCAGGCCACCGCCGCCGACCGGGGCGATCACCAGGTCCAGATCCGGAGTGTCCTGCATCAGTTCCAGTGCCGCCGTGCCCTGCCCGGCGATCACCTCCGGATGGTCGTAGGGCGGAATGAACGCCCCGCCCCGCTCGGAGAGCAGCCGCTGGACGGCGGCTTCGCGCGCCGGCGTGGTCGGCTCGCAGAACACGATTTCGGCGCCGTACTCGCGCACCGCCTCGATCTTGACCCGCGCGGCGTTGTCCGGCATCACCACGGTGGCCGGATAACCGTTCAGGCGCGCCGCCAGCGCCACCGCCTGCCCGTGGTTGCCGGAAGAATGGGTGACGATGCCGTGCCGCCCCTGCTCAGGCTCAAGCGCCCCGATGGCGTTGCAGGCCCCGCGGAACTTGAAGGCACCGACCTTCTGGAAGTTCTCGCACTTGAAAAACAGCTCGGCCCCAGTCTTGCGGTTGAAAAAGGCCGAGGTCAGGATCGGCGTGCGGTGGGCCAGTCCGGCAATACGGCGGGCGGCCTGCTTAATGGCGACAAAGTCGGGGATGGCTATAGTCGAAGCGCTCATGGGCTGAACTTCAGGCAGGATCAGTCGTCATTATCCTTGCGCACCCAGTTGCCGTCGCCGTCTTTCTCGTAGACCTCCTTCACCGCGGCCCAGGCGACGCGGTGCGCGGTTTCCTCGCGATCGGCATCCCCCTGGCGATCATCCGGATCCTTGTATTGATCCCAGGCTGAATTCCAGGCCTTGCGGTAGATGGTCTGAGCGCGTTGCGGCAGGTTTTCCGTGACCTGTTGCGGCAGGTCGGCGTTGCGATCGTAGGGCATGATTGCTCTGCAAAAATGGGCTTGATGACAGCTTAGCGCCAATGGCCCAGGCGTCGCCCATCGCTCGCCTATACTGCTGACTGCCACGAAAACGATTCGGTCGTATCAAGGAGCAGTCCCTTAAATGCCGCTGCAGAAATGGTTCCAATGGCGCTGGCTCTTGCCGGCGCTGCTTGTGCTCTGGAGCGGGGTCGCCGGCTGGCATCTCTGGAAGCCGCTGCCGGCCGGGCTGGATTTCGCCGGCCCGGCGCGGCAGCCGGCCGGGGTCGAATTCCTGGCTGACCTGACCTGGGTCGACGCGCAAGGGGAGCGCCGGACCGAGCAGCGGATCTTCGATCGCAAGCTCGAGCTGATCGGCCAGGCCAAGCGGCTGGTCGTTCTGGACATGTTCCTGTTCAATGAGTTCGCCGGCGATCCGGAAGGAGCCGACCTGAGACCGCTGGCTTCCGAACTGACCGACGCCCTGGTCCAGCGCCGCCAGCAGCAGCCGGGCCTGCGGGTGATCTTCATCACCGACCCCATCAATACGCTGTACGGCGGCGTCGAGTCGCCGCATCTCAAGGCCCTGAGCGATGCCGGGGTCGAAGTGATCGTGACCGATCTTGACCCGCTGCCCGACTCCAATCCGCTATGGTCGGCGACCTGGCGCCTGTGCTGCCGATGGTTCGGCAATTCCACTTCGAACGGCTGGCTACCGAATCCGGTCGGTGCGGAGCTCGTGAGCTTGCGCACCTGGCTCCGGATCGCCAACTTCAAGGCCAATCATCGCAAGACGCTGGTCGTCGACCAGGGCGAGGGCTGGGCCAGCCTGGTCACTTCGGCCAACCCGCATGACGCCTCAAGCGCCCACGGCAACACCGCGCTGGTGGTGACCGGTCGGGCCGCTCTCGACGTGCGCGAGAGCGAACGCGCCATCGCCGCCTTTTCC
>CAZUTZ010000322.1:0-2920 GCA_964623655.1 uncultured Wenzhouxiangella sp. | reverse complement strand
TGAACGTGCTCACACCGTATTTCAGCCTGATCGCCTACGGCAAGTGCGTGGCGGGATGAAGAACCTCTAAATGCTTTTCCGCCTGAAACGTGCGCCACGCATCATCTTTGAGAGGTTTCTTCACTGAATCCAAAGCGGAAAACGCCCAGCATGAAACGACGGGTGACGCTCAGGGCCTGCTCCGGATCCGGCCATTCGGCTGCGGCGAAAGCATCGAGGCGGTGCATGACCGCGTCGAGGACATCGTCGGGCAAAACCCAGCTTTCGGCGTCGTCACGTGAACGGATGCCGTCCAGGATCTGGCGCGGGCTCAGCTCCGGGCGCCACTCGGCCGCTGTGATTTCGCCCTGGCCGACCGGACGGGCACCCAGCGACATCAAATGCTGAACAATGGCCGCGCCGCCACTGGGCGGGGCGGCGGCGCTGGCGCCGGGCGGCAACATATCGGTCCCCACTTCCACCACGGTGCGCCGGAAATAGTTGCGAATCTTGCCGGCAAAGGATTCCGGGTCGATCCAGTCGCGGCCAAGAACCAGCGTGGCACCCGGCCGAAGCACGCGGCTGAGGTCGCTAAGCACACTTTTCCAGTCAGCGACCAGGTGCAGCACATGCACTGCCAGGGCAGCGTCGAAGGCGGCGTCCTGGAAGGGTAGTGCACTGATGTCAGCCTGGGCCAGGTGAACGTCTTCGATGTCTTCATCGTCCATGCGCCGCAACAGCGCGCCCAGCATGTGAGACGAGGAGTCGATGCCGAAAACCCGGCAGCCCGCCGCAGCAACCGGCAGGGCAATCCGTCCGGTGCCGACGCCGAGCTCGAGCACTTTCGCGCCCGTGCCGACCTGGGCGGCAATGGCCTGGCCGATCGCGTCGGCGACTTCGGGCGGGTGACCGCGCAAAGCGTCGTATTGCTGTACGACCCTTTGATCAAAGCGGTAATCGAGACTGGAGTTTCCACTCATGGCGTTGGCCATTGGTCACAAGGCATCAAGCCGGAATGATACCGCGTCAGGCATTGGCCGCAGTGCCCTCGGGTATGGGCGCTGCAGGCGTTCCGTCCCGGGCCACCGGTTTGCTAGCGGTCGATTCAAATCTGCGAATGCTGACTTTATAGATGATCACGCCAGCAACGATCAGGCCAAGGGCTTCGAGCATGAAGATGCCGAAATAGGCGTAAGACGGAGCAAACAGTCCGCTACCGATCAGTGTTGTATGTAAAGCGCCGCTGGTGAACGAAGAGGTCCCCATCGCCAGCCCTTGTGCTGTACCCCAAAGACCCATGTAGAGGCCGGTGGCGCCGGCGACTGTCATTTCCATCATCAGCGCCAGCGCACCGACGTTGAAGACGCCGATGAACAAGCCCATTCCGAACAAGACCGGCTTGACCAGGTCGCCGGGGCCGAACAGGGAAGTCAAAGCCAGGGCGAGAAAGCCGGCGGATCCCCCGATCAGTCCGGCAATGACCAGTTTCTTGCGTGAAATCTTGAAGACAAAGCTGAATATGCCGGTCAGCACCATGCCGATCAGGATCCCGCCGCCCCAGAACCGCTGCATGGTGGAAGTTTCGGTAATGGACATGCCGAACACCTCAGCGCCGAAGACTTCAATGATGTTTTCCTGCAGGAAGATGGAAAACATCGCAATGAAAATGAAGGCAAAAAAGCCGCGGGTCTGCGGATTGCCCTTGAGCAGCTTGTAGGCGGAAGTCAGCGGATTACCGGGCGGGGCCAGCGAACGTGCCTTGACCCGGGCCGCCTCCAGCTGTTCCGGGTTCATGCGCTTCTCGATCCCGATGACGCCCAGCAGGGTGCTGCCGATCACGATCAGCGGCGTCAGGTTGTAAAGATTCTGCATGGCTTCGGGCGTGAACTCCGGGCGCACGGCGTTCATCACCACGGTGGCCAGAATGGTGCTCATGATCATGACGATCCAGACCACCGAAATCACCAGGCCGCGATTTTCCTTGGTCGTCACCTCGGCAAGCAGCGAGTGATAGGTGTCGGCCATGATGGCTGTCGACAGGCCGAACATCGTAAAGAGAACGATCGCGCTTAGCATGGCGACAGGCGAGCCGGCTCCCATACCCATGGTCACGGTGGGCAAGAGCAGAAACAGCAGGCTGGCCATGATGCTGCCAATCAGCAGATAGGGTGTACGCCGATAACCGAACAGGGGCTTGATGTCGGCAATCCGTCCCACCACCACCTGGAACGGCGACATGAAGTAATGGATGGACAGTAAAGCGGTAACGACGACGGCCGCAATGCCGAGTTCAAAAATCGCTACACGGTTGAAATCAATGGTGAGCAGCGCAAACATCCAGCCGACCGCCACCTTCGGCAAAGTGATGCGCAACGTCCAGAGAGTCGCCCGGATGGCCTTAAACATGTCCCAAGGGTACTCCCTGAAATGAATCTGTGTTTGATATGCATCAAGAAGGTCCGCGCCTTCACGCCTTCCTCACGCAAGAGTAATGGCTCTGGCCGAATAACGCAAGAAAATCCGCTGGATAGAGATCATGCAGGCCCTGACGCCCACCGAACACTGACCGCTTTGCGCCCGGCACGTCGTACCATGAGGCATGGATTTTTTCACCCTGCCATTAGCGCTTTTCAACTTTCTCCCGGTGCTTTTGACGGCGCTTGCCCTGGCTTTGCTCGTGCGTCTGGTCAATCGTCTGCGCCCGGATCTGACGGTCTGGGCCATCATGGCTTACGCACTGATCTTTGCCGGTGGTTTGACCAAGGCGTTTTGGAAGCTGATCGCCACCGTCACCGGCGATGGCCTGGGGTGGCTGGCCGACGCGCTGTTTCCGCTGATCGGACCGGGGTTCTTCCTGCTGGCGGTCGTGGTCTGGATGAGCTTTTTTCGCGCCCCGGACGATTCGGCAAAGGCCCGGATTCTTTTCTTGACGTTGCTGGTC
>CAZUTZ010000321.1:0-2929 GCA_964623655.1 uncultured Wenzhouxiangella sp. | reverse complement strand
GTGCCTCGGTCACGCGCTGCAATAAACCAATCATGAGCTATTCCGCCGGCCATTTCTCCTGATGCCCGTCATGTTACTCGCTTGAAAGACTGGGCTAGTGGGCTGTTTGACGCATGGATCATCGCTCGGCAATAGCGGTTATGCTTGGCTTTCGCGACTGTCGCTTTTTTCATGAAGATTTTCCTTGCCCTGGCGCTGATCCGGTTTTTGAGCTGGCTGCCGCTGTCGTTTCTGTATCGCGCCGCCGTTGTGCCGGCGGCGCTCATGTATCGGCTGCCCTGGCGCAAGCATCGGGTCATCGAAACCAACCTGGCGATTGCCTATCCCGAGCTTGACCGCGATCAGCGGGACACTCTGCATCGCCGGCATCTGATCGAGATGATGCGGCTGGTAATGGAATCCGGTGCGGTGTGGCGCTGGTCGGCCAGGCGACTGGAAAAACACGTGCGCGATGTGCAGGGATGGCAGCATGTCGTAGCTGCCCGAGACAGCGGGCGCGGCGTTTTGCTGATTGGCGCTCATTTCGGCAACTGGGAGATGAGTGCCCTGCTGGTCAGTCTGCGCGGGCCTTTCAGCGGTCTTTACAAGGCCCCGCGCGATCCGCGCGCCGACCGCGCGGTCACCCAATCCCGAGAGCGCTTCGGCGCTCGCCTGATCCCGGCCGGCAGTCCGGCCATGCGCCGCCTGCTGCGGGAGCTCAAAGCCGGCGGCACGGTGGGGCTTTTGATGGATCAGTTGCCGCGTCAGGGGGAAGGCGTTTACGCGCCGTTTTTTGGCCGACCGGCACTGACCATGAATCTGGTTCACCGGCTGGTACAGCGAACCGGCTGCGCCGTCATTTTTGCCCTCGCCGAACGCCTTCCCGGCGGCCGGGGCTGGCGCATGCGTTTTGACCCGGTGGACAATGAGGCACTCAGCGCTGAGGATCCGGTCGCGGCCGCCGCAGCCATCAATCGACAACTCGAACAGCTGATCAGCCACCGTCCGGAACAGTATCTGTGGCTGTACAAGCGCTATGCCGTGCCGCCGCCGGGGCGTTCCGATCCTTACCAGGCCAATCGACATTGAACGCCCTGCTGCTGCGTCTGGTCGCGCGCGTCCTGGGCCTGTTGCCGCTGCGCCTGCTGCATGCGCTTGCCGTGCCGCTGGGCCGATTACTGGGTTGGCTGCCCTGGCGCAAACACGCGGTGGTTCGGCGCAACCTGGAAGTCTGTTTTCCGGCGCTGGAGCCACCGGCCAGAAAAGACCTCGAGCGCCGACAACGCGTTGAACTCCTGCGCCTGGCTTCTGAGCTGGGCGCGTTGGCCCATTGGGATGCACAGCGCCTGGACCGCCATATCCGCATCACTCAGGGCTGGCAGCATGTCGAGGCAGCCTTGCGCGAGCAGCGGGGTCTGCTGCTGGTCAGCGGCCACCTGGGCAACTGGGAGATTCTGAATCTCGAAATGTCGCGGCGCTTTCCGATGACGACTTTGTACCTGGCGCCCACGGATCCGGCCGTCGACCGTTTCATTACCCGCGCGCGCAGCCGCTTCGGCGGAAAGATGGTCGCCAGCGGCGGCACCGCACTGCGCCAGCTGATCCGCCAGCTCAGGGAGGGTGGAGGCGTCGGCATTGCCGCCGACATTCAGCCCAAGCAGGGCGAAGGCGTATTTGCACCATTTTTCGGTCAGCCCGCCCTGACCATGACGCTGGTCAACCGCCTGGCCCGCAAGACCGGTTGCGCGGTGGTCTTCTGTTGGGCCGAGCGCCGGCCACGGGGACTGGGCTGGGACCTGTCGTTCACGCCGGCCAGCAGCGCCATCGCCGGCGAAGCACCGGCCGAAGCGCTAACGGAGATGAACGAATGGCTGGTCGACAGTATCCGGCAGGCACCGGCCCAGTATCTGTGGATCTACAAGCGCTTCAGTCGCAGGCCGCCGGGCGAGCCGCGTTTTTATGCTTATTGATTGGCATCAAAATACTTGCGGTATTTGATGCTCGGCATTTGCCGGGCCGGCTTGCTTCAGGCCGTAACCCGGTCATCCGGTGTTGCCGGCGTGGGCGACAAGGCGCCACCATTCGGCTCTTTCCAGGCCAGCAGCATGCGCGCCAGCGCCGGCAACAGCAGCATGGCGCCGACCATGTTCATGATGAACATGAAGGCCAGCAGCACGCCCATGTCGGCCTGGAACTGCAGCGCCGAGAACAGCCAGGTGCCGACGCCGACCGCCAGGGTGATGGCGGTGAAGAACACGGCCTTGCCGGTCAGACGCAGGGTGCGCAGGTAGGCTTCGTCGAGACTGTAGCCTTCCTGCAGGAAGCTGCGCATGCGGCTGAAGATGTAAATGCCGTAGTCCACGCCGATGCCGACACCAAGAGCGACCACCGGCAGCGTATTGACCTTCAGGCCGGTGCCCATGAAGGCCATCAAGGCATAGGCCATGTAGCTGACCAGAACCAGCGGCAGCACGATGCAGGCCGTTCCCAGCACGGTGCGGAAAGTCAACAGGCACAGCACGATGATCGCGGCATAGACGTAAATCAGCATCGGCGTCTGCGCCGCGCGCACTTCCTCGTTGGTCGCCGCCATGACCCCGACATTGCCGGTCGCCAGGCGGAAGCGCAGGCATTCCTCGCACGGAACGCCTTCCTGCATGACCAGATCCTGGCCGACTTCGCCGGAGGGCATGAAATCCAGATCGTCGACAAAGATCTCTTCGCGTAAATCGCGCACGGCGTTGATCACGCGGATGATGGTGTCAGCTTTGTGGTCGGTGGTAAAGACCATGATCGGCATGGCGCTGCAGTCTTCGTTCAGCAACCCGGTGGCCGTCTCGACGTCCTGCAGATTCTGACGCATGATGAACTGGTTGCGGGGCAGGACCTTCCAGCGCAGGTTGCCTTCGTTCCAGCCGGCATTGACCACCTTGGCGACCATGGGCAGGGA
>CAZUTZ010000320.1:0-2945 GCA_964623655.1 uncultured Wenzhouxiangella sp. | reverse complement strand
ATCCCAGCCGCTGCGTTCAGTTTGCAACAAGGCGCCGTCCGGACGCCGACAGCGTATGCCGGCCTTGGACTCGACTCGCCCGATCTCGCTCAAACCCAGACCCATCTCGCCCAGTTCATGCTTCAATCCGGGCACCTGGTCCGAAGCCACGGTGACCAGCAGTTCGTAATCGTTGCCGCCGGCCAGCTGCAGCAGCCAGCGCCGCTCGTCATCGGTCACCGCCGCGCGCAGAGCCCGACTGGCCGGCAGTGACTGCAAGTCCAATTCCGCCCCCAGGCCTTCGGGCAGCAAATGACCCAGATCAGCCAGCAGCCCGTCGGAAACATCGATCATGGCGGTCGCGCCGCGGGCCAGCAACGGTCCGGCACTCAAACGTGGCTGCGGCCGCCGCAGGCGCTGTTTCAGCGCCTCGCCGGCCTGATCGCCAAGACTGAAAGCGGCCGCGGCATCACCCAGGGTGCCGGTCACCAGCACACGCTCGCCCGGACTCGCGCTACCGCGCAGGGCGCAGCGCTTGGGATCGACTTCACCCATCAATTGAACGCTCAAGTTCAGCGGTCCCGCGGCCAGATTACCCCCGATCAGGCTGGTGCCAGTGGCCTCGGCCAGCGCCAGGAATCCGTCGAGGAACGCGTCCAGCCAGTCGGGGTCGGCCTGCGGCAGGGTCAAAGAGAGCAGCGCCCAGCGCGGTCGGGCGCCCATTGCGGCCAGGTCGCTCAGATTGACCGCCAGCGCCAGATGGCCCAGATCCTCTGCCGGCCAATCCGACTCGAAATGCCGGCCCGCGACCAGCGAATCGGTGGTGGCGACCAGCGCCCGTCCCGGCGTCGGCATGAACACGGCAGCGTCATCGCCAATCCCCACTAGCAGGGCGGGGTCGGCATCGCGGACCCGCGCCCGGATGCGCGCGATCAGCTCGAATTCAGTGGCCTTGCCGCTCGACATCCCGCTCGACTCGACGCACCTGGTCGGCCAGGCGGTCCAGCACGCCGTTGACGAAGGTGTGCGCCTGCTCGGCCCCGAATCGATGGCTGAGTTCAATCGCCTCATCGATGACAACGCGGTGCGGAATCTCGAGGTGATAGAGCAGTTCATTGGCGCCAAGCCTGAGAATGACCCGCTCCATCTGATCAAGACTGGCGTCGATGCGCTTGAGATAAGGACCAATCGCCTCGTCCAATTCTTCGCGGCGCTCGACCACTTCCCGGACCAGCTCTTCGAAGTAGGCCTGGTCAACGCCCTCGAAATTCTGCTCCTCGATGAACTGGTTGATGATGGCGGCGGCCGAGTCGTCGTTGAGCTGCCACTGATACAGGGCCTGCAGCGCGCGCCGACGCGCCCGCCTGCGGGGCTCAAACGGGTTTCCGCTGTTTTTGCCGCTGTCTCGTCCCTTAGCCACGTGGCATCTCCGCGCGCAGCGCCATCATTTCGAGAACCGCCAGCGCGACCTCGCGGCCTTTGTTCTTGCGCGCCGGGTCGGCCCGCTCCAGCGCCTGTTCGCCGTTTTCCGGGGTCAGCACGCCAAAACCGACCGGGATGCGCGTCTCCAGGGCGACCTGACCCAGGCCGCGCGTGCACTCGGCGCTGATGAAGTCGAAATGCGCGGTCTCCCCGCGCACCCCCACCCCCAGCGCGATCACGCCGTCGAAACGGGCGCTGTCGGCCAGCCATCGGCTGACCAAAGGCAGCTCGAACGCACCGGGTACGTGAACCAGCGTGATATCGGATACGCCATGCTCTGTCAGCGTGTCACGGCAGCCCTGCCACATCAATCCGGTCAAGGCATGATTGAAGCGGGACAGCGCCACCGCCACCCGGCGTCCCTGCCCGTTGGGCCGGCAGTCAATTTCTTCCATGCGTTTTCAGGCATCTCCTTCCGGCAAAAGATATTCGACGATTTCCAGTCCAAAACCGTCCAGAGCGTGCAGACGCCGCGGCGCACCGTAAACCTGCATGCGCTTCACGCCCAGCTCGGCGATGATCTGGGCGGCCAGACCATAGCTGCGCAACTCGCGCGCCGCACGATCCCGTCCGCCGGCGGCGGTTTCATCGCGTACGGCCTGCTGCAAGCCCTCCAGACGGCTTTGATCGTCCTCATCATAGCCCAGCACCAGAGCCAGTCCGCGACCACGCCGGTCGATATCGGCCAGCGCCGCATCCAGCGGCATGCCGAAGCTGGGCTCGACGATGGCCAGCACATCGCCCAGCATTTCCGGCACATGCACGCGCACCGGACACGGCTCATCACCGGCAATCTCGCCGCGAATCAGGGCCCAGTGCAACTTTTCATGAATGTTGTCGCGGAATACTTTCAGGCGAAAGCGTCCGTGCGCCGTGCCGACGTCCTGTTCATGCAGGCAGACCACGGTTTTTTCAGTACCGAGGCGGTGACGAATCAGATCGGCCACGCTGCCGACTTTCAGGCCATGCTGCTGGGCGAAGGTCTCCAGCTCCGGGCGCCGCGCCATGGTGCCGTCTTCGTTGAGAATCTCGACCAGCACGCCGGCCGGCTCCAGACCCGCCAGCAGCGCCAGATCCAGACTCGCTTCGGTGTGCCCGGCGCGCGCCAGCACGCCCCCCGGCTGCGCCATCAGCGGGAACACGTGCCCGGGCTGGTTCAGGTCTTCCGGCCGCGCGTTGGGCGCGACCGCGGTGCGGATGGTATGGGCGCGATCGTAGGCCGAAATCCCGGTCGTGACCCCGGCGGCGGCTTCGATGGACACGGTGAAATTGGTCTGGTGATGACGGTCGGTATCGCGCACCATCAGCTGCAGGCCGAGCTGCCGACAGCGCTCGCGGGTCAGCGACAGGCAGATCAGGCCGCGCCCGTAACGGGCCATGAAATTGACGTCTTCCGGCCGCGTCATGCTCGCCGCCATGACCAGGTCACCCTCGTTCTCGCGGTCCTCGTCGTCGAGCATGACCACCATCCTGCCGGCGCGGAT
>CAZUTZ010000319.1:0-2946 GCA_964623655.1 uncultured Wenzhouxiangella sp. | reverse complement strand
TGGCTGGCGAATGGAGCAGAGGGTATAACCGAATTGAGCGGCGTCTCGACAGTATCCGCCAGCTACACGGGTGCGTGGCATGACCCTGATCATCCCGGTCAAGGCCTGGTTCTGGAGGTTCTTGCTGATGACAAAGCCATTGTTACATGGTACGAGTACGATGCGCGCGGCCACCAAAAATGGTTTCAGGGTGTCGGCGCGATCCAGGGCCATCGAATTGAAATAGAAGAGGTGTATCAAACACAGGGTGGTGCTTTCACAGACCCTGACGCTACGATCAGTCTGGAACTGATTGGTTCGGCCCGTTTTGTCTTCCACGATTGCGATACCGGTGTTATTGAAATGACGTTCGAATCGGAAACCCGCATCTCGCAGCTTGAGCCGCTGTCGAAAACGGCGCGGATCGGTTGTCGACTTCCCGAAAATTCCGTCGAAAACTGGCAAGCCGGTTTGACGGGGTCTTGGTACGACGTTAGCTTGCCTGGACAGGGCCTGTCAGTGACAACACTAGCCACCGGAAACGTTCTCCTTACTGGGTATACCTACGACTCTTCCGGTAGATACGCCTGGATTCAGGGGGTCGGCGAAGAGATCGATGGTGATCTCGTGTTTAACGATCTGTACACCACTTCGGCTTCCAGACTGGGGATCCAGTACGATCCTGAGTTGCTACGGGTAGTGCCGTGGGGTGAAGCCGTGCTTCGTCTCAATTGCATGGAAGGTGATCTGAACTGGCAAACACATCGAAGTGCCTTCAGTTCGGGGCAAATGTCGCTCGAAAGATTGACCGTTCCGGCAGGACTCGATTGCGACCCGTAGTGGCGGGCGAGTGCTGTTGTCGAGGCAAATGGCTGACGGACTTGCAAAAATTTATCCGGCCGGCCGCTACGGTCCGCCAACTCAGCCTTGTGGGGTGCTTTCAATCCTGGCACCTGCCACGGGTGTGAGTCTTGGCGGATCGCTCAGCACAGTCTCGATGTCTTCGGTCGACAAATTGCCCAGGGACGGCGCCAGCCCGGTACAGCGATTACGCCCCTGGGTTTTCGAGGTGTAGAGGCAGGCATCGGCCAGGTCCACGACGCGCAGCCAGTCAATGGCTTCCGGATCGTCTGAAAGCGGCGGATAGAATGCAAAGCCGATGGAACAGCTCAAGGACAGCTCCTTTTCCTGGTCGATGCCGAATACATGATCGTCGACTGCCTCGCGCAGACGCTCGGCCAGCTGTAGCGCTTGAGATGATGGAAGATTGCGGGCGATGACCAGGAACTCTTCGCCGCCCCAACGAACCATCAGGTCGGTGGGCCGGAAGTTAGCCTGCAGTATTTCACTGAACTGTTCCAGCACACGGTCTCCGGCCGAGTGGCCGTGCTGGTCATTGATCCTCTTGAAGTGATCTATATCGATCATGAAGAATACGTATCCGTCCGGTGGTGCGCCTTCGCTACCGGCCGTTTTCCAGTCGATGAATTGACGGCGCACGGATGCCAGCTCATCGGCCAGGAATTTCTCCAGGTAGCGGCGATTGCGAAGGCCGGTGAGCTGATCGGTCACGGTGGCTTCTTCGAGCTGACGGGTTCGGTGATGCACTTCCTGCTCCAGCAGGCGTTTCTGGGCTTTCAGCCGCGACAGCCGCCAGCGGAGCAGGAGCCAGATCAGAAAAGCGCTGACCAACAAGTAAGCCATGTAGGCCCAGGCGGTGCGATACCAGGGTGCCAGGACCCTGAATTCGAACGAGGTCGTTTCGCTGACATTTCCGTAGATGTCCCGCGCTCGCGCCTGGAAACGGTACTGGCCCTCCCACAGGCTGGTATAGGTCATGAAGGGCTCATCCATCCAGTCCGACCAGGCGGTGTCGAGGCCGTCCAGGCGGACCTGGTATTGAGTCGCCCCGGGATCAGCGAAACTAGGCGCGGCGAACTCGATGCGCAGCCGATTTCCTTCGTAGGGCAGCCGGACTATTTCATTGTTTGCCAGGGCAGACCGGAATGACTCTCCCTCGGTTCCGATGACTTCGCGAATGCGGGCGCTGAACTGGTAGTCGGTATGGAATGATCGACCCGGATCGACCCGAAGCAGGCCGACCCCGCCACCGAACCAGAGCACGCCATTTTCATCGGCATGAAAGGTGGGGAGAAAAATATCGTCCATCCAGCGTAGAAAAGGCGGGGAATGCCATTCATACCGGCCTGCATCATTCATCCGGGCAAATCCTGTCTGGCTGCTGAATGGCTCTGGCGTGACCCGCTGCATCCAGACACGTCCGGCCTGGTCCCGGTGCGGATTCCAGGGCCTGGCTTCGGGGTCCGTGAACAGCGCCTGGAAATGGTCCGGAATCCTGACGCGGGGTTCGTCCGGTAGCGCCTCGTAAAGTCCGCCCATGGCAGCAAGGTATATCCGGTCTCCGACCCTTGACGGATAGACCTGGTAGTTCGAGGCCAGTCCCACTGTCTCATCGTAATGGGCCAGCTGCCGGACGACCGGAAAATCCGGCTCATCCATCGCGAAATGGAAAGCGCCCGCGCCTTCCGTCCCGACCCAGAAATCACCATCGTCCCCTGGCAGAATGATGCGGACCGCGCCATACAGGTTCTCGATCTGGCCCAGGTCCTCGAATTTACCGTCACGGAAGGTCACTGCGGCCACGCCGGTGTTGGTTCCCAGATAAATGCGGTCCGGCATGGTTGGCGACGGGGTAATGTACAAGACCGGGCCATCTCCCCGGTACACCAGGCGCGCCCGATCCCCGTCCAGCTCGAAAATGCCGCCATGGTTGGCAACCAGAAGTCGACCCTGATGCTCGATGATGCCCCAGGTCTGGGACTGGATGCCTTCGATCGACTGCCATCGCGCTCGTGGGCCCGGTTCCAGTCGGAACAAGCCTTCGCCGGTTCCGGCATACAACACACCTCCGATACGCTGCACCATGGTCACAATGCCCAGCAGGCC
>CAZUTZ010000318.1:0-2950 GCA_964623655.1 uncultured Wenzhouxiangella sp. | reverse complement strand
TTGTTGCCGATCATGCCGCCCAGCATGCAGCGGTTGGTGGTCGAGGTATCGGGGCCGAACAACAAGCCGCAGGCGCCGGCTTCGCGGTTCAACTGGTCGCGAATCACGCCGGGCTGAACGCGCGCGCGCCGAAGCTCGGGGTCGAGCGCGACGACGCCGGTCATGTGGCGGGAAATGTCGGCAACAATGCCACCGCCGGTGGTTTGCCCGGCCAGACTGGTGCCGGCCGCGCGCATGGTGATGCTCGAGCCCGCGGCGCGGGCTTGCCCGACCAGCTCGGTCAGATCGGCAGCAGTTGCGGGGAAGCACACCGATTCGGGCACCTCCTGATACATGGAGGCGTCGGTGGCATACAAATGCCGCGAAAGTGAGTCGGTGTGGAGCTTGAGCATGTCGGTTTCGGTCCGGGTTTTGAACTTCGAGCCCGGCCGAAACCTGATGGAAGCGGTTTTAGCCGGCGAGCTTGCGAATGGCCTTGAGCAAGTCCAGCGTGCTGACGATGCCAACCACGGAACCGTCACGGGTCACCACCAGACGATGAATCCGACCCTGGATCATGCTGTCGGCCATGGTCGAAATATCGGTACTTTCGTCGACTGTGTATATGACCGAAGTCAAAATATCGGCAACCGTGAGGCCTTCGTCTTCGACCACGTGGAACGGACGCATGTCGGTCTCATCCAGCTCGTCTTCCCAGCCCTGCAGGAAAAAATCGCCGACATGCTCGCCGCCGCGAATGGCCTGACGCTTGCCGTCGTTGGCCACAATGTCCGACAACGACACCACGCCGATCAGCCGGCCCTCGGCATCGAGAACGGGCGCACCTGAAATCCCGTGCTGGGTCAGGGTGGAAGCCAGTTCGTGGACGCTCATCTCGTCGTGGACCAGAACCACGTTCGGATTCATGATGTCTTTGGCGGTCAGCTGCTGCAGCGTGCTCATGCTTGGTCCTGTCATCTCGGGTGAGGCGCAGCCCGATCGAGCGGCGCGTGAAAAGCCCACTATTTTAACGCTATCCGGGAATTGACGGGACGAATGAAAATCGCGGTGACGACGCCGCGATCAAGCCAGTCGCGGAGTCAGCGGTAAACGAAGAAGACGGTCTGACAACCAGTGAGCCGGTGGCCCACCAGTAACCTTCCGGTCAGTTGCGCGATCGCAACCAGTTGAAGAAGTGAAAGCGCAGGCCGGGGACTCGAACCAGGCGACCGAACCAGCGCCCGCTGATTGCCGGGTCAAGATCAATCACGGGAAGGCCCTTGGCCCTGACCGCCAGCGCCTGATCGGATTGCGCCAGCATTTCCGCCAACCGTCGTAGGTTGGCCAGAGACGGACGCCCGCCGGGAAGGGTTTGAAAAACGCGCAGGGACGAGGCTTCTACCTGTACGCCTCGTCCCTGCGCGTGGATTCGAGCTGTGCCGTCCGGCGCGGTGAGCGTCAGATCGGCATCAATGTCGAGTCGGCGTTGAATCACGCCTTAGTTTCCGGGCAGCTCACGACCTCGAATGGTCAAGGTGCCGCTCACACCCCAGCGGGCATGCGCCACGTTCTCGCCCGGACCGGTCGGAATGTCAACGATGAAATCCTTGAATTCGTATTCGATTTCCGCGTTGCGTCCGGTCAACTTGTCCCACAGGCTGATGGCGAGCTCGGACCAATCTTTCGGATGTTCTGCCACTGTCGTTCTCCTTGTTTCAATGATGGATTTGAATCAGGGGAAGCGACCCACTGTGCGGCCTGATCAGCTCCCCGTCAATCAAAAGGAGAACAGGATCAGGGTGAATCAGGCGTGAAGTCCGGTTTCGCTTTCATGTCTGGCCTGCGGCCATCTGGCCCAGGCGATCGGCGAAGCGGTCCACCTGCGCATAGTCGGTGTAGTCGATCACCGTGTTGCGATCGGTCGGCCCGTCGGTGAATTTCATGGTCAGCTGGATCATGATGCGGTCGAAGAATCCATAGCTCGGGTAGTCCAGATTGCCGGCGATGATTTCAACATGATCAGGTTCGACCTTGAGCGCGTCGAGAAGCTTGCGCACATAGACATTACCTTCGATTGTTTGCTTGGCCGCCTTGCGCGCAATCAGATTGACCGAGAAAAACGCCAGCGGCGTTTTGGCGAAGTGCTCGGCATGGGCCTCAATGAACTGGCTCAGACGCGGGTCGTGCTTGCCGTAGACCACGCTGCCGCCAACGGCAACAGCGTCGAAGCCGGAAGGGTTCAGCGCCTGGACCTCCCCAATGTCGGCCAGCTGCACCTGAATGCCTGAGTCGGTCAGTCGCTCTTCCATCCGCTGACAGATTTTCCGGGTATGCCCATCGCGACTGGCATAGACAATCAGAATTCGGCTCATGAAGATCCTTTCTATCGACCTGGCGAAATCAAGCAGCGGCTTGTTGCTCACGCTCCAGCTTTACGGCTTCCTCGCCGATTCGCCGCGTCAGCCCGTTAAACAGCACCAGATGCGGGACAAACAGGGAATACCAGTACAGCAAGCCCCAGACCCCGGCCGGGTGCCAGGTGGCTGTGGCGTGGATTCGCGTGCCCTCGCCGTCCGGCACCGCTTCCAGCTCCAGAACCCCGTCGCCGGGCGCCTTCATGCCGAAACGCAGGGTAAAGCGCTCGCCCGGCTCCATGGCGATGACTTCCCAGGTATCGACCCGATCACCGAGCTCCAGTACCTCAGGGTCACGCCGGTAGTGACTGCGGCCCGACCCGCCGACCAGTACGTCCATCCACTCGCGGATGAACCAGAGGAAGTTCATGTACCAGTAGCGATTCTTGCCGCCGATGCGGCACAGGATTTTCCACACCGCCTCAGGGCTGGCCTCGGTCCAGTAATTGCCCGTGGCCTGCTTGCCGTAATAGGCGTTCTTGTGGTTCTTGCCGCGGAAGATGAACCCGCCATCCACCCAGCGCGTATAGACCGGCTGATTTCGCTCGGCCTCAAAC
>CAZUTZ010000317.1:0-2963 GCA_964623655.1 uncultured Wenzhouxiangella sp. | reverse complement strand
CAATCTCGTGACGCTGCATGGCAAACTCCTCTTGGCGATGGTGCATCTTAGCGCAGTGCATCAAAAGCCTCTCAGGGACGCGACGCCGGGGTGTTAGCGTAAGGAATGACAAGCATGCGGCACGGCGCGCTGAAATGAAAAAACTGATCCACGGGTTCATCGCCCTGCTACTGATCACCCCTGTGCTGACCGGGGCAGTCAAAGCGGAGGAAAACATGCTGATTGACGACTTTTCCAGCCGTGACGGAACGGCCACCATCGGCACCGAGTGGCGCGGCTTCACCGACCGGGTGATGGGCGGGCGTTCCGACATGCAGGTCGGTTACCGCGCCAACGGCGAGCAGCCAGTTTTGCACATGAGCGGCCAGGTTCGCCTCGACAACAACGGCGGCTTCATCCAGGCCCGGCTGCCCTTCATGTCCAACGGCGGCGATTTCAATGCCGCCGACTACGCCGGCATCAAGATCAGCGTGCGCGGCAAGCCCGGCCCCTATTACATCCACTTGCGCACCCGCCACACCTGGCGACCCTGGCAATACTACCGCGCGCTTATCGAGGTCGCGCCGGACTGGCAAGAGCAGACCATCCCGTTTTCGGCCTTCGAAGGCCGCTCCATCCGCCGCGAGCTGGATCTGAGCCGTTTGAGAACGCTCGGCGTGGTGGCTTATGGCGAGGAATTCGAGGCGGAGATTGAAGTGGCGCGGATCGAGTTGGTTAGGTGAGGAAGGGTTCAGGGTTCAGGGCTCAGGGTTCAGGAAAGGCGGCTACTGGGCCGACCTGAACCCTGAACCCTGAACCCTTCACCTCCCCTTAGCCTTCCCAAGACGCTCAGCCAAAATCTCAACCCCGCGCCGAACCACATCCGGTTCAGCAGCCGTAAAACACAGCCGCAAGTGGTTGGGATAAGGGCCGAAAGTCGGGCCGGGCGCGACCAGTACGCCGCGCTCGGCCAGGTCCGAGAGCAGCCCGGGCAACTCGCGCTCGTCCAGGGCCGCAGACACCTCAGGAAACAGGAAGGTACTGCCCTGCGGCGAGGGCAGGCCCAGCATTTCTGCGGTCGTCTTGCCCAGCTCGGCATATTGTTCTCGTGCCTGGTCGGCCCAGCGCTGACCCGGGCCGTCCAGCGCTCTGAGGGCGGCGAGCTGGGAGGCGGTACAGGCCGAGTAATGCAGGTTGGTGACGATACGCTGAATGGCCTCGATCGCCTCACTGGGCCCGGCCAGATAGGCACAACGGTTGCCGGTCATGCCATAGGCCTTGGAAAAGGAGTGGGCGGCAATGGTGTGCTCGGGCGCGAGTGGCCGGGTGTGGAAATGCTCGCCAACGTAAACGTAATCTTCGTAGACCTCGTCGGACAGAATCCACAGATCGTGGGCGCGGGCCCAGTCGGCCAGCGCAGTCAGCCACTCGCGCGGCATGACCCGTCCGGTCGGATTGTGCGGCGTGTTCCAGTAAACCGCCACCGTGCGCTCCGTGCGCAGGCGCTCGAAACAGGCCACGGCCTCATCGGCGCTTTCGGCCTGCGTCATCAGGGGCACCGCGATCGGCTCGGCGCTGAATGCGCGCACCGCACCGGCGATCAGCGGCCAGTAGGGTGCTGCCAGCAGCACTTCCTCGCCGGGCGCCACCAGCGCACCGACCGCGGCCGCCAGGCCCGAGGTCGCCCCGGCGGTGACCAGCACTTCCTTGCGGCGGGTCTCCAGCCCGGTTCTTTCGGTCTGCAGCTCGGCGATTCGCTCACGCAACTCGGGCAAGCCGGCCACCGGCGTATAGCGATGCATGCCCGGATGGTCGGCCACGCGAAGGTCTTCCATGCGGCAGCCGGCCGGCGGCTCCATCCAGGTGTCACCGATATGCAGCGGGATCGGCTTGCGCTCGGCCTTGAATCTGGCGCCGGCGTAAACCGAACTGCGTAAACTCTGAATGGCGGGGGCAAAACCAGGAAAAGTCGGCATGGCACTGTCTGAAACGAAGGCAATACCGGATTGTAGCGACGCACGGCATTTGAAGCAGCCTCACGCAGAGACGGGGAGACGCAGAGGCCGCTGAGTAAGGGAACACCTTTTTTCTCTGCGGACTCAGCGGCTCCGCGTCTCCGCGTGATAGATACGAAGCCTGACAATGGCACTATGCAGGCAAAAATTCGAAACCATTCTTCAAGCCCATGAGCCAAGACGCTGAAAGACGCTCGCGCTGGCTGCCGCCGGAAGCCGAACTGTCGGAAAAATTCATTCTGACCGGCGGGCCCGGCGGGCAGCACGTCAATCGCACCGAAAGCGGCGTTCAGCTGAGTTTCGACGTGAACGCGTCTGATTCTTTGACCAACGAGGTCAGGGCGCGCCTGATTCGCCTGGCCGGAAGCCGTGTCGACAGTGCCGGCGTACTGACCATCGAGGCGCGCTCGCACCGCAGCCAGCATCGCAACCGCGAAGACGCCCGCCGGCGTCTGGCCGAACTCATCGAACGCGCCCACCAGCGGCCGCGCAAGCGGATCGCGACCCGTCCCAGCCGGGCGGCAAAGAAAAAACGCCTGGAAGGCAAGCGCAAGCGCAGCCGGATCAAGCAGACCCGACGCAAGCCCGGTCTTGATTAGCCGGCTTTCAGACAGATCGAGCCGGTCAGATAGGTCACGGCAGTGCCCAGCAGTTCGACCCGGTCACCGCGCACACGGCAATCCAGCCGACCGCCGCGCGCGGAGATCTGATGGGCGGTGAGCTCATTTCTGCCCAGCCGTCGCGCCCAGTAAGGCGCCATCTGGCAATGGGCCGAGCCGGTGACCGGATCTTCCTCCACCCCCAGCTTCGGGAAAAAACAGCGGCTGACGAAATCGACCTTTTCGCCCGGCGCGCTGGCGATGACGCCGCGCCGGTCGAGCTGCGCCAGGGCCACCGGATCAGTGACCAGTTCGCGGACGTCGCGCTCGGACTCAAACAGCGCCAGATAGTCGGGACCAGCCAGTACCT
>CAZUTZ010000316.1:0-2974 GCA_964623655.1 uncultured Wenzhouxiangella sp. | reverse complement strand
TTCCCTGCGGAACGCGCCTTGATTCGCGCCAGCACAGTGGCTCTGAGCGTTACCTAATTAGCCGCATGGCCCACTAGCCAGGCTTTTGCTGTTGCCGGACTTATCGAGACCGGCCAGCGTCCCGGGTGCGCTGCTTTTGCCAAGCTCGGATGGTCTTCAGCGGCAGTGGAAAATAGCCGTTGGTGATTTCGGGGTCACAGGCGCTGTCGTCGGCGTGCAAATGCACGTGGAGATCGCCCACGCGATCAATCGTCAGCATGTCGTCGACCTCGTAAAGGTCGTCCTTGTGCACGCTTTCCAGACCCTGCAGCAGCGAGCGCTTGGCGCAGGCCTTGGCTTGGGCCCTGCTGCCGGCGGCGAGCACCCGATAGCCGTGCTGCTCGGCCAGGTCACCCGGCCGGTAGCCGCCGATGTTGACAAAATAAAGACGCAGCGGTTTTTCCTCCTCCGGTGGTTCGGCCCGCAGGCTGACGCGATAGCCGGCCACCTGGTCGACCACCGCCCAGGCGTCGACATGGAGCCCGCGCGGCTCGCCGAACCACTGGTCCAGTAGCTGGTGGTGGGTTTCTTCCAGTGATCGGCCAACGGCAAACGCGACATCGTGCAGCTCGATGCGGCAGCCCTCGGCGCGGCCGCCCAGCATCACCACGTGAAGTTTCGGGGGCTGGGTGCTTTTTTCGGCTTCGGGCACGGCTGGGCAGGCGCATGGGGCGGGTGGGTCGGATATCGTAATCGATCTCCAGGCCGTCCCCACGACCGGCCTTGAGCAAAAGAGGTCGCGACCAAGCGCTGAGTTTCCTGCGGAATCAGGTAGGCTTTATTTCATGGAAGTCGAGCAACTAGAAATTCGCGAGCATCTGCGGCGGCATCCGCCCTTCAACTTTCTTGACGACGACCAGCTCAACCGCGTTTCCGGGCAGGTCGAGATTGCCTATTTCCGCGCCGGCAGCGACATTCTCACCCTGGGCCAGGAGGTCACCGACCTGCATTATGTGCGCCAGGGAACGGTGGAAGTCTTTCGCGGCAACGGCGGGTTTTACAACCGCCTGGGCGAGGGCGACATCTTCGGTCAGATCGCGCTGATCCGCGGCGGTGGCGCTCGTTTTGCCGTGCGCGCCCAGGAAGACACGCTGTTGTATTTCATCCCGGCGGCGCTTTTTGCCGAGTTGTGCGAACAAAGCAAAGACTTCGCCGATTTCGTCGAGGTCGAGGATCGCACTCGCTTGCGCCACGCCGGCTTGCTCAGTCGCGCCGGCAGCGAAATGATGACCACCCGGGTCGAGCGCCTGGTGCACCGCGACCCGGTGATGCTGCCCGCCTCGGCGTCGGTGGGTGAAGCCGCGCGCTTGATGACCGAGGTCGGCGTGTCGTCGATGCTGATCTGCGCCGATGACCAGCCCGAGGAACACCCTCGCCTGCTCGGCATTGTCACCGACAGTGATCTGCGCCGCCGGGTGATCGCCGCCGAGCTGCCGTACGCCACACCGCTCAGCGAGGTCATGTCGGAATCCCTGGTCAGCGTGGAAAGTGACGATTTCCTGTTCACCGCGCTCATGGCCATGCTGAAACACAACGTCCACCACCTGCCGGTGACAAAGCGGACCCGACCGGTCGGTGTGATCGATCTGGCCGACCTGGTCGGCCACGAGAGCCGCAACAGCCTGTTCGTGGTCCGCAACATCCTCGAACAGCCGGATCTCGAAGGGCTGATCCGCCTGTTGCCGGACGTCCGCGGCAGCTTCGTGCGGATGGTCAACGAGGGCGCGACCGCGGCGATGATCGGCTCGGCGGTGTCCACCATGGGCCGAAGCTTCAAACAGCGACTGCTGGAGCTGGCCGAGGATCAACTGGGGCCACCGCCGGTGCCCTACTGCTTTCTCGCTCTCGGTTCCATGGCCCGCGACGACCAGTCCCTGCTGACCGACCAGGACAACGCCGTGGTTCTGAGTGACGATTACGAGCCCGCCGAGCACGGCGAATATTTTCGCGATCTGTCCGAGTTTGTCTGCTCCGGCCTGGCCAGGCTGGGCTATCCGCTGTGCAAAGGCAACATCATGGCCACCAACCCCGAGCTGCGCCAGCCGCTGGCGGAGTGGAAGCAGCGTTTTTTGGCCTGGATCGACAAGCCCGATCGACCGGCCCTGCTCAGGAGCTCGATCTTTTTCGATCTCGACGGCGTCTACGGCCAGACGCACCTGGCCGACGAACTCAAGCAATTGATTGCCGAAGGAGCCAGCCAGTCCTCGGCCTTTCTCGGCTGCCTGGCCCATAACGCGCAGACGCGGACGCCGCCGCTGGGTTTTTTTCGCGACTTCGTGCTGGAAAAAAGCGGCAAGCACCAGGAGTCGCTGGACCTGAAGCGCCGCGGTACCGCGCCCATGGTGGACGTCATCCGGGTCCACGCCATGGCCAGCGCATCGCTGTCCCAGAATTCCTTCCGTCGTCTCGACGACATTGCCGCGGCCGGGTTCCTGACCGCGAGCATGACTGCCGATTTGCGCGATGCACTGGAATTCATCGCCGGCACCCAGTTCAGGCATCATGCCGGCAACCTTGAACAGAGCATCGCACCGGATAACCGGCTCAATCCGGCGACCTTGAACACGTTCGACCGGCGCAACCTGAAAGACGCTTTCCAGGTCCTGAGCAACGCCCAGCGCTTCCTGCGTTTGCGCTACCGCGTGGTGCAGGTTTAAGGAACCTCTGAACAATTATGCGTGGAGCGCGTTTCAGTCGGAAAAGCCGCAGATCGTGTACGCGTTTGACGGCACTCCAGCTTGCCTTCTTGCCTGCGGCAAGCCGGCAAGCTTGCGTTGCCTACGCTGCGACGCGAGTGACAGTAGCCGTAGCGCCGTTCTGCAGGCCAATGCGGTTTGCCCGCAGGGCAAGAAGCGTTGGCCGGAAGAACGATCAGCGCGTTACGGCCGAGTGGCGCAACGCACGAGATGCGGCTTTTCCGGCGAAACCCTTATGG
>CAZUTZ010000315.1:0-2986 GCA_964623655.1 uncultured Wenzhouxiangella sp. | reverse complement strand
TGGGCCAGCAATTCCTCGGCGGTGCCGACATCCTCGCCGAGGCGCTTGATCCAGCCGGCCAGATCGTCCAGGTTGCGACGCCGACGGTCGGCTTTTTTCGGCTCGTCATCCTGGCCGGCCAGCCACTCGAGGTAGCCGATATGCGCCATCAGGTCAGCGAAGGCCGGGCCGATGGCGCTCAACGGCTCGCGCTCGATCCGATCATTGAACTCGATCAACAGATTGGTGAAAGCGCGAAACGAGCGCGCCGCGGCCTCCCCCAGCTCGTTCTGGAACATCGGGTCGAGTGCGGCGGCGAACAGGCTCTGGCCGGTCGCGTCGGCGTAGCTGCCCAGCCGGGCCATGGCGGTCGATCCCAGGCCGCGGCGCGGCGAGTTGGCCACGCGCAAAAACGCCGGATTGTCTTCCGGGTTGATCAGCAAACGCAGATAGGACAGCCCGTCGCGGATTTCGCGCGCGTCGAACCAGCTCGGGCCACCGGAGACCCGGTAGGGAATGCCGTGCTCGCGCAACTGCTGCTCCAGCGCTCGAGCCTGATGGTTCGAGCGGTAAAGCACCGCACATTCGCCCCACGCCACCCGGCTGCCGTGATGCGCGCCGAGGATGTCGCGGGCAATGCCTTCGGCCTCGTCCTGCTCGTCGGGATAGCTCATCACGGTGATCTTGTCGCCCGGCCCCAGCTCGCTCCACAGCTTCTTTTCAAGCTCATGAGGATTGCAGGCGATCACGGCATTGGCGGCCTGAAGAATCCGGCCCGTGGAGCGGTAGTTCTGCTCCAGCTTGATGACCTGCAAATTCGGGTAGTCGGCCGCCAGCAGGCTCAGGTTTTCCGGGCGCGCGCCGCGCCAGCCGTAGATCGACTGATCGTCGTCGCCTACGGCGGTAAACGCGCCGACATCGCCAACCAGCTGCTGCAACAGGCGGTACTGGGCGGCGCTGGTGTCCTGATATTCGTCGATCAGCAGGTAGCGCAGGCGCCGCCGCCAGCGGGTACAGATGACCGGATCGTCGAGCATGCGCGCGGGCAAGGCGATCAGATCGTCGAAATCGACTGCGTTCAGGGCGCTCAGTCGTTCGTCGTATTCGCGAAAAATGGCCGCCGCCCGGGCCGCGTTTTCATCACCGGCCTGAGCCATGGCCACCTCGGGCGCCAGGCCCGCGTCCTTGTAGCGGCTGATGCCGGCCAGGACACCGTGAACCAGGTCGTTCTTGGCGCCGGTTGGCAGCAACTCGCGCACAAGATCGGCGGCGCTGTACTGATCGAGAATGCTCAAGCCCTTGCGCCGATCGCAGGCCTCCGGCGCTTCGCGCAGAATGCGCCAGCCCAGCGAGTGGAAGGTGCAGATGCTCAAGGCCTCGATGCGACCGCGCTTGAGGCGCCTGGAAATCCGCGCCTTCATCTCGCGGGCGGCCTTGTTGGTGAAAGTGATCGCGGCGATCTGGTCGGGCGCGTAGTGGCCCTGGTCGATCAGCCAGGCAATCTTCTCGGTAATGACCCGGGTCTTGCCCGACCCGGCGCCCGCCAGAACCAGCAGTGGCGTGCCCAGCTGGGTCACGGCGGCTTTTTGCGGGGGATTGAGCCGGAACTTCAAGGCAACACACGGGATCGGAAAGCGGGCGCGAGATTGTAGCCCATCGAAATTCCCGACTCGACTTTGGCGGCGCGGTACCGCAAAAGCGACTCGCACCAGGCAGCGACGACTGAAACGATATACTTGTGACCCATGAACAAGCCACTTGCAGTCCCTTTGATTCTGCTCGCTTTGTTGGCCGCATCACCGGCCTGGGCGGAGGCAGAACGCATCGAGCTTTTCCAGCGCGCCGACGTCATGGCCGACCAGCAGCGTCTGGTCGGCAATCTGCGCGCCGTGGCGCGGCGGGAAGGCGTGGTCGTCAACGTGCCACAGCTCTATGTCTTTCACGCCGACCAGTCACAGGCCTACCACCGCGACGGCTACAGGCGCGGCTTTGAGCGCGAGCTGGAGCTGATCGTCGAGCGCCGGCGCGGCGCTCGCTCCATGGTGCGACTGGACCGCCTGCTCGAGCGCGTCGAGACACCCGAAGGCGATTCCTTTTCGCCCGAGGATTTACCGGCAGCGGACGTGTTCGTGGCGCTCTATCGGCGCCTGAACTGCTCGGAGTGCGACCAGGTTGCCGAAACGCTGGAGCAGTGGATTGCCGAAAACCCCGAGCGCCAGGTGGTCTGGCTGGACGTCCGCACCGACCGCGGACGCGACTGAGCCGTCGACGTTATTGCCGGCAGTGGCCAAGCTCTATTTCTATTACTCGACCATGAATGCCGGCAAGACCACGGTCTTGCTGCAGTCGGCCTACAACTACAGTGAACGCGGCATGCGCCCGCTGCTGCTCAGTCCGGCCATCGACGATCGCGCCGGCAGCGGCGTCATTCGCTCGCGCGTCGGCCTGGCCTCACCGGCACTGGCCGTCGGGCCGCAGGACAGCCCGCTGACGCTGGTCAGGCGAGAACTGGAGCGCAGCAACATCCACTGCGTGCTGACCGACGAGTCGCAGTTTTTCAGCCGCGAACAGATTTATGGACTCACCGAGATCGTCGACGAGCTGAAAATTCCGGTCCTGGCCTTCGGTCTGCGCACGGATTTTCGCGGCGAATTATTCGAAGGCAGTCGCTACCTGCTGGCCTGGGCCGACGAGCTGAAGGAACTCAAGACCATTTGCCACACCGGAGCCAAGGCCACGATGGTGGTGAGAGTCGACGAACACGGTTACGCGGTCACCGACGGGGCTCAGATTGAGATCGGCGGCAACGACCGCTACGTTTCGGTCAGTCGCGCCGAATTCAAGCTGATCTTTCACGGCCGCAAGCGAGTCCGTCTTTTCGACCCGCCCGATACGAGCGAGCAGCCGGAGCTGCTGCCCACTCCTTGACTGATGGGCTACTGGTGGGCCATCAGCGACTGGCCACGATCGTGCGGCCCGTTGCGCGCAGAATCAATCGGCCGTCCTC
>CAZUTZ010000314.1:0-3008 GCA_964623655.1 uncultured Wenzhouxiangella sp. | reverse complement strand
TCGGGCGCGCTGCTGACCACCGTGGCCGGCCTGCTGGTGGCGATTCCGGCAGCCTTCGGCTACAACTATCTGCTGCAGCAGTCACGCACCGCCATCGTCGAGCTGGAGAACTTCGCCAGCGTGATTGCCGATCGCATCGAGATGGAGGCCCAGGCCGCGGCCGCCGGGTTTTTGTGATGCCCCGGACTTTGCTGAAAATCGGAGCGCATTGACTCATGGCCCGCCGCTTCCAGAGCCGCGACCGTCTGCCGGCGATGACCGAGATCAATGTCACGCCGCTGCTGGACATGGCTTTTGCCTTGCTGATCATCTTCATGATCACCGCGCCGCTACTCGAGCAGGTCATCGACCTGGACTTGCCGGTGGAAAGCCAGCAGCCGCAACCGGACCGACCGGCGCAGTTCCACACGATTTCCGTCGACCGTCACGGCGTTTATTACTGGGACGGCGAGGAAGTGTCACGGGAATTACTGGGCGTTCTACTCGATCGCCTGGCCGCCGAAACCGATCCGGCGACCTTGAACATCCGCGCCGACGCAAGCCTGCCGTACCAGGAGGTGGTGACCTTGCTGGACAAGATTCGCCGGCGCGGGTTGTCGCGCATCAATCTTGAAACCCAGCTCGATTGAATCGCGGCAGACCGACCGGACACTGCGGGATAATGCGGGGCTGAACCCAAGCCCGAACCCTTTTTCATGCGAGCCATTCAGATCGACGACTTCGGCGACCCATCAAAGATCGGCGTCAGCCACATCGAAGCCCCACCTCCACCAGGCCCGGGGCAGGTCCGTCTTCAGGTCAGCGGCGTCGGCGTCGGCTATTTCGACGGCCTGCTGATTCGCGGCGACTACCAGATCCGGCCCGAACTGCCGTTTGTGCCGGGAAGTTCGTTGGCCGGCGTGGTCGAATCGGTCGGTGAAGGCGTGGAACACCTCAATGCCGGTGATGCGGTTGCAGCCTTTGCCCTGCACGGCGGCATGGCCGAACAGCTTGTGCTGCCGGCCACGTCCTGCGCACCGCTGCCGCCGGGGATCGCGCCGGTCAATGCGGCCAACTTCTTTATCTCATGGGCGACCAGCCTGTTCGGACTGCGCGAAATCGGCAGCCTGGCCGAAGGCGAGACCGTACTTGTCCTCGGCGCCTCGGGCAGTACCGGCACAACCGCGATCGAGTGCGCGAAGGCCATGGGCGCGCGCGTGATCGCCTGCGCCTCGACCGAAGCCAAGCGCCGGCACTGCCTTGAACACGGCGCCGATCTGGCGGTGGATTACACCACAGAGCACTGGCGCGACGAGATCAAGCAGGCCACGGACAAGCGCGGGGTAGACGTGGTCTACGACCCGGTCGGCGGCGATTTATCGGAAGCCGCATTGCGTTTGATGGCCCCGGGCGGGCGCTTTCTGGTGGTCGGTTTCGTCACTGGCATCGGCACCGTGCCTCTCAACCTGCCGCTGCTCAAGCGCTGTTCCATTCATGGGGTGAACTGGGGCGGCACGGTCATGGCCGACCCCAGCGTGGTCGCGCCGGTGATCCGGACGCTGGCCCAGTGGACGCTGGAAAACCGGATCGATCCGACGCCGACCCGGGTGTTTGATCTCGAGCAAGCCGGCTCGGCTTTTGCCGACCTGTTCGGCCGACAGTCCAGCGGTAGCCTGGTCGTCAAACCCTAAAAAACTACTGACCTGAAAAAAGGCCGCGCCAAGTTCAGCGCGGCCTTTTTTCTGTTCCAAAGATCGCTTTCAGTGGAATCAGTCGGCCCGCTCGATGCGGAAGACACCGCCGTCTGATTCATCGATGGCCACCCAGAGCATGCCGTCCGGGCCCTGACGCACGTCGCGGATCCTTCCGACTTCACCGCTGATGACGGGCTCGACGCTGACGACTTCGGTACCGTCAAGAACGATGCGATGGACCTGTTCGACCAGCAGGAAGCCGGCAAACAGCTGGCCCTGCCATTCCGGGATGCCCTCGCCGTTGTAAAACGCCAGGCCCGAAGGTGCGTGGGAGGTCTCCCAGACGTGCGCAGGCTCGGTCACACCCGGCGCCGACTGGCCGATGCCGATCTTCTCGCCGGTGCTGTATTCCCTGCCGAACGTCACGTGCGGCCAGCCGAAGTTGGCACCGGCCTCGATGCGGTAGAGCAAATCACCGCCTGAGGGGCCATGGTCACTGGCCCAGATATCGCCGGTTTCGCGATTCATGGCCAGCCCCTGGTTGTTGCGGTGGCCGTAAGAAAACACTTCAGGCCGCAGATTGCCGGGTGCGGCGTCGATGAAAGGATTGTCGTCGGGCACACCACCGTCTTCGTTCAGCCGAATGACACTGCCGATCGGGTTGGTCAGATCCTGAGCCGGATAGCGCAATCCGCGATCGCCAACCGTCATCAAGACGGTCCCGTCGCCCGGAAAAACAATCCGTGAACCGTAATGACGGCCCGGGTTGGTCCGCGGCATGACCGCATAAAGCGTTTCCAGATCGACCAGTTCGGTGCCTTCGTCATTCAGTCGCGCGCGAGCCAGGGCTGGCGAGGTGCCCTGGTCTGACCCATCGGTGACCGAATCGGAGTCGCCCGGACTCGAATAAGTGAAATAAATCCAGCCGTTGTTGGCGTAATCCGGGTGGACCACCACATCGAGCAGGCCAGCCTGGCTACCGCCTTCAGGCGCGGTGCGCTGGTCTTCCTGCGAATGGATTGGAGGCAGGCCTTCCAGCGAGGTGACCGAATCTCCGTCGACCAGCAAAAGATTGCCGGGACGCTCGGTCACCAGCATGCGGCCGTCGGGCAGCCATGCCATGGCCCAGGGGTGGGTGAGGCCTTCCAGCACCTGCACGATTCGGACATCGACTTCGTCGGTGCTGCTATCGGCCACGTGGCGGTCGACCACTCTGGGCTCGGCGACTGCTGCCCCCGAAGACAGCAAAAACGCGCCCGCTAAAGCAAGGTGTAAATTTTTTCTTAAATTTTTCATGGCGTTACCCTGATTTTTGCAAACACCCAACGACGATAC
>CAZUTZ010000313.1:0-3018 GCA_964623655.1 uncultured Wenzhouxiangella sp. | reverse complement strand
ACGCCAGACTGACACCTTTTCTTATCTCGGCGAACATCATCAGCGCGAACTGATCGATGTTCTGCCCGCTGACACCGGGCGGCGCATTCTGCACGAACTGCTGCCGGACGATCGCACGGCGTTTCTGGAAAGTCTGGAGCCGGAAGAGCTCGAGAACCAGCTCAAGCTGCTCAAACCAGAGGATCTCAAACAAACCCTCAAGCTGCTCGGCTATCCCGAAGAATCCATCGGCCGATTGATGACGCCGCGCTTTGTGGCCGTGCGTCCCAACTGGCCGGTTGCGCGTGCGCTGGACCATATCCGTCATGAAGCCAATCGCGGCGAGACGGTAAACTTTGTCTTTGTCACCGACGACCGAGGCCGTCTGCTCGACGCCATCAAGCTCAAGGATTTCATTTTGGCCCGCCAGGACGCCAAGGTGGAGTCATTGATGGACGGGGAGTTTTACTCGGTACAGGCCTCCGCCGATCGCGAGGAAGCCGTACAGGTCATCCAGCGCTACGACATCAACACGCTGGCCGTCACCGACAAAACCGGCGTACTGCTGGGGATTGTTACGGTCGACGACATCATGGACGTAGCCGAGGAGGAAATCACGGAAGACTTCCACAAGCTGGGCGGGGCCGGCGCACTCAATATGTCTTTGCGCGAAGCCCGGCCCTCCCTGCTCTATCGGAAGAGGGTGGGCTGGCTGCTGATTCTGGTATTCATGAACCTGTTCGGCGGCGCGGCCATTGCCCATTTCGAGGACACCATCGAAGCCGTGCTGGTGCTGGTTCTGTTCATGCCGCTGATCATCGACTCCGGCGGCAACGCCGGCTCGCAGTCGGCCACGCTGATGGTGCGCGCACTCGCGACGGGGGATGTCCAAATGCGCGACTGGTTCAAGCTGCTGGGCAAGGAGCTGAGCGTTGCGCTGGCGCTGGGCATCAGTATGGGCATCGCCGTTTCGACCATCGGACTATGGCGCGGCGGTCCCGACATTGCGCTGGTCGTCGCGACCGCGATGGTCTGCGTGGTCACTTTCGGCTCCATGATCGGCATGTTGCTGCCGTTCCTGTTGACCCGCTTCAAGCTGGATCCGGCCACGGCCTCGGCCCCGCTGATCACCTCGATTGCCGATATCGGCGGCATCATCATCTACTTCTCGATTGCAACCGCCTTGTTGTCGGACATGATGGCCGCCGCGGCGGCATAGAGCACACCTTACGGCAACACGTGCCTCTGGTGAGAACGTCGGCTGATGCGGCCGGCGGGCTGATGGACCCGTTGCTAGGGGACCTGGTTGTTATGAAGTGGGCAGTCGGCTCCAGCGATAAAAGCGCATCGGCGGCACGTTGAGCCACTCGAACTCGATCTCGGGCGCGCCGAGCACAGGCCGGCCCATGCGGCCCACATGGCCCCGAAACTGGTAGGCAACAAAGCAACCGCCCGGCGCCAGATGATCGCGGATAGCTTCCAGAATGGCTGTACCCACCTCACGCGGCATGGTCGAGAAGGGAATGCCGGAAACGATGGCGTTGGGTGAAGACAGCCCGTATTCGTCCAGAATCTGCCCCAGATCCGCCGCGCTGCCGTGATGAGAGAACAGTCGGGGATCGCCGATTTCCTTGAGCATTTCGGCGAAATGGCCGTCCAGTTCGATCGTCAGCAGCCTGGCATCCGGTCGCATGGCATCCAGCAGCGCCCGAGTCGTACCACCCGTCCCCGGCCCCAACTCGACCACGCAGTCGGCTTGTGTGATCGCAGCCGATTGAACCAGCCGGCGCTCCAGAAAGCGCGAGCTGGGAATGACGGATCCAACCTGGTCCGGACTGCGCAGAAAACCGCGAAAAAATGCCAGTCCGCGCCCATTGCGCTTTTGCGATTCAGTACGGGATTGCTCCAACATGACTCCTCTTCGTCCCGGTTTGGCTGGGGAGAAACAACGCCAACAAGCGCCGATAGCCGGCCATAGTACCAGCGTCCGGCCTTTACCTGAAGCGCGCGAAACGTTATCCTTGCTGCCCGATGTGATTTTCGGCCTGACCATTGCCGGAAATCAAGTTAGAATATCGGGTCGTAAGGAGAGGTGGCCGAGTGGCTGAAGGCGCTCCCCTGCTAAGGGAGTATGGGGTTTGTAGCCTCATCGAGGGTTCGAATCCCTCCCTCTCCGCCATTATTCCCCCTCCCCCAAAACCACCGAAACCAACCGCTCCGCCAACGCCTCGGCACTCGCCTCGGTCGTCTTCAACACCAGCTCCGCTCGCTCCGGCACCTCGTAAGGTGCGCTGATCCCGGTGAAATTGGGAATTTTCCCGGCGCGCGCCTTGGCGTACAGGCCCTTGACGTCGCGCTGCTCGCAAACTTCCAGCGGGGTATCCACGAACACTTCGAGGAATTCGCCCTCACCGAAAAAGTCCCGCACCATGCGGCGCTCGGATTGATAAGGCGCGATGAAGCTCACCAGCACGATCAGGCCGGCATCGGTCATCAGGCGTGCAACCTCGCCGACCCGCCGGATATTTTCGATGCGGTCGGTTTCGGTAAAACCCAGGTCGCGGTTCAGGCCGTGACGGACATTGTCCCCGTCCAATAGATAAGTATGGTGGCCCATGGCGACCAGCTTCTTTTCGGCCAGGTTGGCGATCGTCGACTTGCCGGAGCCGGACAACCCGGTGAGCCAGACACACCGGGGCGCCTGGGCTTTTTGCCGCGCCCGCACGGCCTGGTTTACATCGACCGCCTGCCAGTGAACATTCTGAGCCCGGCGCAGGGCGAAATCGATCACGCCGGCGCCGACCGTGCCATTGGTCTGGCGATCGATGATGACGAAGCTGCCCAGGTCCGGGGTCGTCTTGTACGGCGAGTAGGGAATGGCCCTGTCCAGATCCAGATCGACCCGGGCCACGGAGTTCAGCCCCAGCTCGCGCACGGCGACGTGTTCCTGGGTGTTGACATCGACCTGATGCTTGATCTCGCTGACCCGCACGCCCACCAGATTGGTGCCGGTCTGCAGCCAGTAATTGCGCCCGACTT
>CAZUTZ010000312.1:0-3048 GCA_964623655.1 uncultured Wenzhouxiangella sp. | reverse complement strand
TGGATCACGGTTTCCATGCCCGAGACCAGGCGCATCTGGGCGTGCACGGTTTTGAGGAAATCGCCCATGGCGCCGCGGGCGTAAGTCGCCTCCCGACCGGCGTGCGAAAACAGCTTGACCGTGGCGATATTGGTGTAGGCGTCGGTGATCCGTCCGGTCATCAGCGCGCGTGCATCGGCCTGACGCTGCGAGACCTGGGCCAGCCGCGGCACGAAGAATTTCAACACCAGCGCATACAGGCTCACCCAGATCACGAACGGCACCATCATCAGCGGATCGAAGCCGCCGACGATCAGCAGCATGGTGACGAAATAAATGGTGACAAACACCATGATTTCGGTGACGGTAAAAATCGTTTCGCGCACCGCCAGCGCGGTTTGCATGACCTTGGCCGAAACCCGCCCGGCGAACTCGTCCTGATAAAAGCTCATGGACTGGCCCAGCATCAGGCGATGAAAATTCCAGCGCAGGCGCATCGGGAAATTGCCGGCCAGGGTCTGGTGCTTGAGCAGGGTCTGCAGGCCGACCAGCACGGTGCTGCCGAGCACGATGGCGCCAAGCAGCAGCAGCGTGGAACCGTGCTCCGACCAAAGCGCGCCCGGCTCCACGGCCGCCAGCCAGTCCACGACCTGGCCCAGCATCCAGAACAGCACGGCTTCGAACACGCCGATGGCGGCGGTCAGCAGCGTCATTGCAAGGATGAAAGGCCGCAGTCCTTCGGTGCCGGCCCAGAGAAAACTCAGCAAGCCGCTTGGCGCTGGCCCGGGCTCACCGTCGGGATAGGGATCGATGCGCGATTCGAAGTAGCGGAACATGGACTGCCGGCCGGAGATCGGAACACGGCAAGATTCGCACATCAGGTGACAGCGTAGTGCCAGTCTCCAGCCGAGCGCCTGAGGCGCCGGTCCGTTGGCCAGCCTTGTTGTCTCGTCGCTTTTCAAAAATGACTTCTGTCAGATGACGGCCGGCCTGCCCGATGGCATAGTTTTCCCATGCAGATGCATCGGTCGGGAAAAAGAGCAGCCGTTGAGCGCTGGCGCATGATCGGCGTGGTGTTGTGGCGCGGCGGGCTGGCTTTTGTCGCGGCCTACACCTTTTACTGGGGTTCGTGGCGCGTGATTCGCATGCTGGACTGGCCGGCGCAGATTACCGTCGGCCTGGCCGTGGCATCGGCAGGGTTGGGGCTGGTGATGATTTCGCTGATCATGGAGCGGATGCAGGCGGCCGGAACGGAGGGCAATCTGCTCGATGATTAGGCTGCTGCGCATCGTCGGTTTTCTGCTGATCGCCGCCGGTCTGCTGCTGGCCGCGAGCTGGTTCATCGAGCCGCTGCGCGAGTTGTGGCCGCTGTTGCTCGACCTGCCGTTGCCGATCCGCGTCGGGCTGATCGTGGCCGGCATCGGCCTGCTGGTGGTGTTTGCCACCGTGGTCCACGACACGCTGACCGCCGACAAGCGGTCGCTGGATGAAAATCTGGGAGGAGAGGAATGATTCTGCTGACGACCGAAACCGTGCCCGGCCGCGAAATCGAAAAGGCCCTGGGCCTGGTGCGCGGCAACACCGTGCGCGCCAAGCATCTGGGCCGCGACATCGTCGCCGCTCTGCGCAACCTCGTCGGCGGCGAGATCGGCGAGTACAGCGAGATGATGATTGAGGCCCGCAACGAGGCCATCAACCGCATGATCGCCCAGGCCGAGAAACTCGAAGCCGACGCCATCATCGGCATTCGCCTGGTCACCTCTCAGGTGGCCACCGGCGCTGCCGAACTGCTGGCCTACGGAACGGCGGTGCGGCTGGCGAAAGGGCCGGAAGCGGCCCGGGACTGAGCCTTCGCCCTGAGCGGGGCAGTAATCGAGGGAGGGTGGCGGCATGATGGCGAAAGCGCGCAGCCGATTCCAGCGCCTGTCCGCGCCGGTCAGGCGGTGGTTCGCGCCATTGCGGGATTGGGTTCGGCGCGGCCTGGACAGGCTTGAACCCGGACCGGCAAGCGCTGCCTGGATCGGCCGGTCGGTGTATCTTGGCCTGGTCGCCCTCGGCGCCTGGATTGGTGCCGAATCCCTGAAGCTGCCGTTCGGCCTGTGGGCCGACATGGTCGCGGGAGCGATGGCTGTCCTGTTGATTCTCGGCCTGGCGGAGCTGGTGGCCGGACCGCTGCTGCGACTGGTCCAGCTCCTCAAGCGATTGTGGACGCCGATCGGCCTGGCCGGCGCACTGGCCGGTGTCGGGCTGCTGATGACCATCGGCATCCCTGTCGTCATTGCCGTTCCCGCCGGCTTGCTGATCGGGGTAGCCCTGGTGCTGCTCGGAGCGGGCCTGGGCCTGTTGTTTTCGCGGCCGCGGCGTCGCCTGGCGGCCGCGCTGAGCCTGGCGCCTGCGCTGCTGGTGCTGGCTTCAGGCCTGGCCTGGTTGCTGGCCGACCAGGGCGGCGAGGATCCGGTCATGGCCCTGGTCGATCGGCCCCCGCACGACGGCGAGTCGTGGCGGGGCTATCTTGAAACCGGGCCTTACCCGACCGGCTTTCTGACCTATGGCAGCGGCGCGGATCGCTGGCGCAGCGAGTATGCCGATGCGGTGAGCTGGCGCACCGAAGCCGTGGATGCCCGCGACCTGCTGGGTCGTCCCTCGGGACTTGGCCTGAACCTGAGAGCCCGCTGGTGGGGCTTCGGCCTGGACGCGCTGCCCATCAACGGCCGGGTCTGGTATCCGCTCGAGGCGTCGGGTCGGCTGCCACTGGTACTGGTCGTCCACGGCAACCACAACATGATGAACCCTTCCGACCCCGGCTACGCCTGGCTGGGCGAACACCTGGCCAGCCGCGGTCACGTGGTGGTCTCGGTCGACCAGAACTTCATCAACGGTGGCCTGTTCGGCGGCGTACCCCGCGAGAACGGGGTTCGCGGCTGGTTGCTGCTGGAACACCTGGCCGCCTGGCGAAACTGGCAGACCCGGCCCGAGCACCCCCTGCACCGGCAGGTCGACCTGGACCGGATGATCCTGATCGGCCACTCGCGCGGTGGCGAGGCGGCGGCCCTGGCCGCGGCATTCAAC
>CAZUTZ010000311.1:0-3052 GCA_964623655.1 uncultured Wenzhouxiangella sp. | reverse complement strand
CCCTTGCGCGCAATGGAGAAAGCCTGGGTGAGCAGATCGGGCTCGACGCCCGACAAGGGTCCGAGCCGCACCGTGATCCGGCCGACGCTGTCGGCCTCGTTGGCCCGGGCTGTGGCCCGAACCTGGGCCAGCAGGGCTTCGCAAACGGAGAGTTCATGCATGTAAACGGCCTGATATGAAAAGTGGAAAAACCATATTACTGCCGGAAGTTGTTCGAAAATTCGTCGGAATAAGGTCGCCTAATTTGGGGCGGTTTTGATCCAGGTCAACTGGAGCGCTCCAGTGAGTCGGTAACTTAGGCGCATGCGAAATGGAGCTGAACCATGCCAGTGACCTCGAATATCGCCGCCGAGTCTGTCAGCCAGGCTGACGAGTGGAGCGCAAAACCAATCCAGACTCTGATCATCGGTATCGGCAACAGTCTGTTGACCGACGATGGCGCGGGCGTGCACGTGATCGAAGCGCTGCAGCAATCCGGTCTGCCCGACGGCGTCGAGCTGGTCGACGGCGGCACGCTGGGCTTTGCCCTGCTGGAAAAAGTGGAGTCGGCGCAGCGACTGATTGTGGTCGACGCCGCTCAGCTGGACGCCGCGCCGGGTACGGTGCGTTCCTTCCGCAATCGCGACATGGACGTGTTTCTGACTTCGCGCAAGTGCTCCAGCGTGCACGAGGTCAACCTGCTCGACATCATGTCGGCGGCCAACTTCCGCGGGCTGATGCCGCGCGAGTACGCGCTGATCGGCATTCAACCGGCCTCCATGGACTGGGGTTCCGAGCCGACCGAACCGGTGGCTCGCGGTGTGGTCGAGGCCACTCGACGAGTGCTGGACATGCTTGCCGAAGACCTCGAGCAAGAGGAGGTGCCGGCATGAGTAATGCAATTCCCATGAAGGTCAAGACCGCGCCCAAGGGTGTGACGATTGGCGGCGGCGTCAAGGCCATCGGCTTCGAGATCCTCACCCAGCTCGAGCGTTTGCTGAGCGAAGGCGAGGGCGGCGCCATCGACCTGCGCGGCCTGCCCATGGCGCCCAATGAATATGAACAATTGCTCGCCATGCTCGGCGTCGGCGAGCTGGATCTGGAAATTGACTTGAATGGCCCGACCCGGATACGCGAAACCGCCTATTCCGGGGTCTGGTGGATACAGCACAAGGATGGGGAAGACCGCGTGCTGTCCGAGTATCTGGAAATAAACCGCATCCCCGATTTTCTCTGTGCGCAAACCGATCAGATAGAGGATGCGGTCAGGGAGCTGAGCGACCGATTGAAAGGAGCTGCTTAATATGATCAACGCAAGGAACAAGAAGGAACGGCCGACCGTCGGCCAGATGCTCGACGAGGCCGGAGTCGGTCGTCGTCAGTTCATGAAATATTGTGCCGGCATCACGGCCCTGATGGCCATGCCGCCGGCCGCAACCACCGCTTTCGCGCGCCAGTTACGCGCGGCGCGCCGTCCGTCGGTGATCTATGTGCCTTATCAGGAGTGCACCGGCTGCCTGATGGCGCTGACCCGCTCGTTTGCCCCGAGCCTGGAAAACCTGATCTTCGACGTCATCTCGCTGGACTACAACCACACCCTGATGGCGGCCGCCGGTACTGCGGCCATGGATGCCAAGTATCAGGCCATGGAAGAAAACTACGGCGAGTACATCCTGGTCGTCGACGGCGCGATCTCGACTGCCGAAAACGGCGTCCACGGCATGGCCGTTGGCCAGACCTTCATCGATCAGCTCAAGGATGTCGCCGAAGGTGCGGCGGCCATTGTTGCTGTCGGGGTTTGCGCCGCCTACGGTGGCGTGGCCGCGGCGCATCCCAATCCGACCGGTGCGGTCGGCGTGGCCGACATCATCAAGGACAAGCCGGTCATCAACGTTCCCGGTTGCCCGCCGATCCCGGAAGTCATGACCGGTACGCTGGTCAGCTTCCTGGCCAGCGGCGTGCCGGAACTGGATCGCCATTTGCGTCCGCGTGCATTTTTCGGCAACACCATCCACGACCGCTGCTACCGCCGGCGTTTCTACGACCGCGGCCTGTTTGCCAAGACCTTCGATGACGAAGGCGCGCGCAACGGCTGGTGCCTGTACGAGCTGGGTTGCCGCGGTCCGACCACCTATAACGCCTGCGCCACCATCAAGTGGAATGGCGGGGCAAGCTGGCCGGTCGAAGCCGGGCATGGCTGCATCGGCTGTTCCGAGCCCGGATTCTGGGATCAGGGCGGTTTCTACGAGCCGGTCCACAGCAAGTTGTTCCGCGAGCGCGGTCAGGCGGTTGCCGCCGGTGCTGCCGGCGTCGCCGTCGGCGCGGCTGCAGCAGTCGCCGCCAAAGCGCGCAAGAAAAAACTGGCCAAGCAAACGGACTAAAAGGAGATCCGCCATGACATTACTTGAGTTTTCGCGTGGACCCATGCTCCACTTTGCCTTGCTGGTCTTCGTCTTCGGCGTGATCTGGCGCCTGCTGGCCGTGGCCATGCTGGGTTTTCGCAAGAGCTACAGCGAAGAGCGCAATTCCAAGGACAAGGCCCTGATGGTTGGAACGGCCACCTGCGGCCTGCGGTCCTGGCCGCACAAGGAATTCATCGGCCGCACCGCGTTTGGTGAGGCGGTGGGCTACGGTTACCACATCGGCCTGTTCACCATCGTCCTGCTGGGTGCGCCGCACGTGATCTTCTGGCAGAACCTGTTCGGCTTTTCGGCCCCCTGGTGGCCGACGCTTCCAGGCGGCCTGATCACCGTGGTGTCGGTGTTGACCGTGATGCTGATGCTGATCGCCACGATTCGTCGTGCAATGCATCCGCCGCTGCGGCAAATCTCGAATTTCGATGACTACTTCACCCTGGCCATTCTGTACGCCATCATGATCTCGGGTCTGTGGGCGGTGCTGGGCGGTCCGGGTCGCTATGAGTTCATCCTGGCCACGCACATCATCTCGTTCAATCTGTTGTTGATCTGGTTCCCGTTCAGCAAGCTGATGCACGCCTTCTACATCTTCCCGGCGCGTTTCGTTAACGGTTACCTGCATGCCAAGAAGGGAGCTGCCACATGAGCACTACTGC
>CAZUTZ010000310.1:0-3059 GCA_964623655.1 uncultured Wenzhouxiangella sp. | reverse complement strand
GTGATGCGGCCGGAACCCTTGGCGCGCTGTATCGAGGCCGTGCTCAACGACGATGTCGTCGCACCGGTGGTCTGCCTGAGCCCACAGGGACGAGTGCTGGACCAGGGTGGCGTTGAAACGCTGGCCGGTCGCCAGCGGCTGATTCTGGTGTGCGGGCGTTACGAAGGCATTGATGAGCGGGTCATGCTCAGCTTGATTGACGAGGAGTGGTCGATCGGCGACTACGTGCTGTCCGGCGGCGAGCCGGCGGCCGCCGTCGTGATGGATGCCGTGATTCGATTGCAGCCTGGCGTGCTTGGCCATCAGGATTCAGCGGCCGAGGATTCATTTGCCGGGCAACGCCTGGATTGCCCGCACTACACGCGTCCGGCCTGCTGGCGCGGCCAATCGGTGCCGGACGTGTTGCTGAGCGGTGATCATGCCCGGATTCGCCGCTGGCGCATGGCCCAGTCTTTGGCGCGGACCACCCGACGCCGCGCCGATTTGCTGGAAAAGCGTGCCGCCAGCGACGAGGAGCTCAAGGCCATGGAAGAATTTGCATCAGCAAGGGATGTCATTGAGGATTAAAGCAGGTTACAATAATGGGCTTGCCTGCCCAATGTTCGGGCTTCAATGGACTTTAGGATATCGACATGAGCACCATCATCGACGAAATCAACCAGGAGCAGACCCAGCGTGAAATTCCGAATTTTGCGCCTGGCGACACCGTTGTCGTCAACATCTGGGTGCGCGAAGGCGACCGCCAGCGCTTGCAGGCCTTTGAGGGGGTTGTGATCGCTCGCCGTAACCGCGGTTTGAACTCGGCTTTCACCGTGCGCAAGATCTCTCACGGTACCGGCGTCGAGCGTGTGTTCCAGGCCTACAGCCCGCTGATCGAATCGATCAAGGTCAAGCGCAGAGGCCGGGTGCGTCGCGCCAAGCTGTTCTATCTGCGCAACCTCGAGGGCAAGGCTGCCCGCATTCGCGAAAAGCTGACTCGCCGCAGCGCCTGATCCGTTTCGATGGATGAATGCAGGGGCCGGTCCGTCGGGGGCCGGCCCCTGTTTCGTTGACAGGCGCCTTACCGGTCGGGATTCGGCATGAAAGCCCGCTATCTGAAGTGGCTGATGAACGTCTGGCCGCCCTATCGCTGTGCCGGCATTCGCGTGCGCCGGATCGACGACGATTTCCGCTTTGTGCGCGTCGAACTGCGCATGGGCTTGACCAACCGCAACTACGTCAACGTGCATTTCGGCGGCTCGTTGTTTGCGATGGCCGATCCGTTCTACATGCTGATGTACATCAAGAACCTGGGTCCGGATTACGTGGTCTGGGACAAGGCCGCCGAGATTGATTTCGTGCGGCCGGGACGCGGTCGCGTCTGGGCCGAGTTTCGCCTCGAAGACAGCGATCTTGCCAGAGCGCGCGCCGAGACAGCCTTCGGCCAGCGTTTCCTGACCACTCATCCCGTCGAAGTGTTCGGCCCGGATGACGAACTGGTCGCCTCGATCAGGCGCACGATCTACATTCGCCGCCGCGTGGCCCGATAGGGCCCGGTTGGTGGCAGATCAATCCTTTTCCGGCTTTTCCCCGGACTCGGTGTCTTGTTCGCTTTCCGTATTTTCGGTCGTCGATTCCGCCTCGGGCTCGTTCCCGGCGGCTTCGAGTGCCTTGACCTGATCGTGGGTGATCTGGCGCGGGGGCTCGTCGCCACGGATGTGGCTGGTGCCGTTGAAGTGCGCGCCGGATTCGACCACCAGCTGGCCGACGCTGATTTCCCCGGTGACCTTGCCGGAGGAGACGATCTCGAGGCGTTCGGCCTCGATCTTGCCGACGAAGGTGCCGCTGACCAGGATGCGCCGGGCCTTGATTTCACCATCGACCAGGCCGGACTGGCCGATGACCACTTCGGCCTTGGAGTCGACAGCGCCTTCGACCTTGCCGTCGATGTGCAGATTGTCGTCTAGGGCAAGGTCGCCGACCAGGTTTGTCCCTGCAGCGATGACGGTCGTTCCGGCGCCCTTGCCGTTCTTCGAATGACTTCGACCAAGGATTCCCACTCCACATGCTCCTCTTTGGCAAACAGGATGTCGTAATCGTCCATCGACCAGCGCAGGAACGGCGCGGGATCCAGCCGGCGATTGAGATGGCGGACTTCGTAGTGCAAATGCGGTGCCGTGGCGGCACCGGTATTACCGGAGTAGCCCAACAAATCGCCACGCTGGACAAACTGCCCCGAGCGGACCTCCATCGAATCCAGATGACCGTACAGGGTGGTAAAGCCGAAATTGTGAACCAGTCGCACCACTTTGCCGATGCCGCTGTTGTCCTGCTTGGCCGCCCACTCCACCACGCCATCAGCGGTGGCGTAAATCGGCGTCCCGCGCGGCGCGCGCAGATCAACTCCGCCATGCATGGCCATTCGTTCAGTGATCGGGTGGCGGCGCATGCCGAAACCGCTGGTGACCTGTTCCGATGAGACTGGCCAGCCTGAGGGGATGGACCGCAGCATGACCCGTTTTTCGAATGCGGTCTGGCTGGCGGTATTGACGCGCTGGGCCAGCGGCCTTTCGGGCTCCGGGCGCAGTCCGATCAGCAGTTCGATATGTTCGAGCTCATCGCCCAGCGCCATCAGGGCCAGCGATTTTTCTTCCATATCGCTTTTCAATGTGCGTTGCTCGCCCTGAAGCGCCGTTCGCTCGGCCAGCACGGTGGCCCGCTGGGCTTCAAGAATGGCCAGCTCGGCGTTGAGGCTTGACAGCTTCCCGTTCAGCGCATGAATGGCCAGCCCCCCTCCGAGCAGGGCCAGCGCCACGATGCCGACGGTGCCGAGCAGCGCACGGCGCATGATCTGACTGAGACTGAAATGGCGGGCGCCACGAAAATCGGTGACGGTGATCTGATAGCGGTGCCGCATGGATTTGATGTGCCTGACGTGCCTCTCGTCGCGGGGCTGGTGAGGGCAGCGCTTTTTTTGGTCAGCCCGGAATTATGGCGGGAAGTCAAAGCCGTTGCAAATCGCCCCGGCGGCCGCGCCCTTTCCGGCAGGAAGACCGGCAGCACTTGAAAATCGCCGCTTC
>CAZUTZ010000309.1:0-3060 GCA_964623655.1 uncultured Wenzhouxiangella sp. | reverse complement strand
CTGAACGAAACCCAGACGCTTGAAATCACGCTGACGCCGGACGGTACGATTCCGCTTTCCTTCGGCACCATCGATTTCGTGGAATCCAGCGGTCTGTCGCCCGACCTGCATTTCACTGTGGCGCTTGCCGGCAGTGGTGACGGCGGGCCTCCGCCGGAAGGCGATGTCGAAGGTTTCGATTTCGAAGGGACGGTGACCGGAATCAGTGGCGATGCCACCTGGGCCTCCGACCTGGCCATGGAAATTACCAGTCCCAGCGGCGCCAGCTTCACAGTAGGCGGCTTCCTCACCGGCAACCCTCCCTGGGACTTTGACGGGTCTGGTTCTACAAATGATGGCACCTACGAAAGCTCCCACCCCGATGCGTTTGCTCCGGGCACTGGTGTTGACGGCAACTGGGAACTGACCTTCGAGCACAGCTTTGGCTCGGGCGTGCCGATGACCTGGGATCCGATCATCATTGAACTGACCGGTCCTGGTCGTGAAGTGCTGGGTACGCTGGATGTTCCGGCGTTCACCATCGCCGGTGGCGAAATCACTTCCTTTACCATTCCGGTGGGCGACGCACCGCCGCCTGACGAGGATCCGGAAATCAGCGTCACGCCGGAAGACCTCGAGCAGACTCTGCAGCCGAATGAAACGGCAACACAGACGATCGACATCGCAAATGTTGGCCAGGGAACGCTTGATTTCGAGGTCGAGTATCAGGTCAGCGGCTCGATGCTGCCCGCACGCAGCACCACGCTTTGGGAGCAAGCGGTCTCGGCAACAAACGGCATCGTATCCGGCTTCCAGCTCACCGATAACCTGGGCGCATATTCGGCCGACGACTTCGTCTTGACCGAGGATGTCCTGATTTCTACCGTTCTGGCTGAGGGCTTCAACAACGGTGGGGCGATGGCGACGCTTACCGAGTCCGTGACCTGGTACATCTTCCCGGACGAGAACGGCTTGCCTGCGGGCGATCCTGAGACCAACCCGGGAGCCGCGGTTTTCACATTGACCGCCGAGCCGGGCGATCCGGGACTGGATCTGACCGACAACAACATTTTCATGGACTTGGTTGAGAACACCGGGGAACCGGTGGCGCTACCCGCTGGGCGCTATTGGTTGAGCGTGGTTCCGGCCTTTGACTTCGAAATCGGTGCGCCCGACTCGCCGCGCTGGAACTGGTCGGCCGGTCAGCCGATACAGGAAGAACCTTCGCAGTTGATTTCGCCGGGGATATTCGGCGTGGCCAATTGGACTTCTATCATCTCTCTGGTGCCTCCGGACGCAGCGCCGCTGGAAGGATTGGCGTTCACCATCACCGGCGAAGTCGATGCCGGGCCGCCTGTGGAGTGCGAAGCGACTCCGCCGGACTGGTTGACGGTTGATCCGGAAACGGGGAGTGTCGAAGCGGGCGACGTCGAGACGTTGACCGTCGGCTTTGACGCTGCAGGCCTCAGCGTTGGCCTGTTCGAAACTGCCTTGTGTATCTCGAGCAATGATCCAGCCAATCCGCTGGTGATCGTTCCGGTCACGCTTGAAGTCGAAGGCGAGCCGGCAACGATTCAGGTCACGCCGCCGCAGATCGATGCTTTTGTTGAGGCCGCCGGGCCCTCTGTTGACTTCGGCCTGAACGTCGCCAATGTCGGTGACGGCGACCTCGAGTGGGACTTCGAAGGTGGTGATCGCTCGGCGGCAGGCACGTTGCTCCGAACCGGTTCGGCTGCTTCCGCGCCTGCATTGGCGCACCGCGGTGCATTTGACGTCGATAGCTTTATTCGCGACACGACGGTTCAGCGTGGTCAAGTTGGTACGCACCACTTGCGTGCGCCCGGAACGGGAACGACCCTGACGCATTCAGAATCTTTCGACATCATGGCGGGTAACACCTCGGTTTGCAGCACCGATGGCGGAACGACCACTCGAGCAAACGCATTCCTGCGCGTTTTCGACCTGGCCGACTTCGGCATCCTGGATGCCTTCGAAGTTGACGAGGTGACCTTCGGTGTTGAAAACAGCGATGTCGAAATCGAGGTCGAGGTCAACGTTTACACCCTCGACGGCGATTTCCGCTACGAAAACCTCGAGCTGATCGGGTCGGCAACCACCAGCCTTGAAGAGTCCAGCTTGACCTTGGTAGACGTTCCGGTATCGGCTTTCGCCGAAATCGGCAGCACCATCGTGGTTGAGATACAGGCACCGGATTTGACCGGAATCGGTGCATTCCGCCCCGGTTCGAATCAGGATGGCGAAACCGCACCGTCCTTCGTGGTCTCGCCTGCATGTAACGTGCCCGAGCCCACTAGCTTCATCGATCTCGGATTTGACGATGTCAATCTGGTCATGTCGGTGACCGGCCAGACCAGCATCGTCTGCGCCGCGCCGGACCAGATCAGCTGGCTGGACGCCGATATCACCAGTGGAACGGTCATGGGTGGTGACACCCAGCAGGTTACGCTGTCCTTCAACGATGACGGGCAGCCCGCCGGCACCGATTTCCGCGAGAACCTGTGTATTGCCAGTAATGACATGGACAATGCATTGGTTGTCGTGCCGACCACTCTGAATGTCGTTGATGCCGGTGAGACCGCACCCCAGGCAGTTGTCGACCCGGCTTCCGTTGACACAGCCGCCATCCAGGGCGATACGGTCACGGAATTTGTAACCGTCAGCAATCTGGGCACGGCCAATCTGGATTGGGACATCGATGATGTCTTCGGTGGATCGAACGTTGTGCTGAGCCAGGACTTCAGCGGCACGACGTTCCCGCCTGCGGGTTGGACCACCGTGAATCTGGAGGGCGCGAATAGCCAGGATTGGCGACGGGATACCTTCCAGTTCAATACCTCTCCGGCATCGGCTCACCGTCGATGGAGTGTATTTGGCGACGGCTTCCAGGATGACTGGTTAGTCACCCCGAGAATCACCTTGGGCGAAAACAGCCTCTTGAGTTTTTCGGACCGTGGCGCCTTCATGACCTTCTACACGGGTTCGTTCGTTCAGGTATCGACTGGTAGTTGCGATCCGCAGGACGGCGACTTCGTTGAAGTGGCCGAAATTGGTGATTCCGCC
>CAZUTZ010000308.1:0-3090 GCA_964623655.1 uncultured Wenzhouxiangella sp. | reverse complement strand
TGGCCGAAGGCTTGCTGAACAAACAGATCGCTTACGACCTGTGTATTTCCGAGGCCACCGTCAAGGCGCACATGACGGCGATTTTTCGCAAACTCGAGGTCAGCAACCGGACCCAGGCCGTATTACTGGTCAATCAGCTGGCCGTCGAGGGCCCGGACACCAGCTCAGCCGGTTTTGGCGCCGGCTGAGAAAGGGCGCGACCCGTCTCAGCGACTGCGGTGGCGCAGGCTGGCAACCCGATTGAGCAAGGCCCGCAAGGCGGCCGGCTTCAGCGGCTTGGGCAACATCCGATAGCCATGAGATCTCGCCTCGTTGCGCACCACGTCGGTCTGGTCCGCGGTAATCAGCACCCCTGAGAGTCCGCTGCCGAAACGGGCACGCAAGCCATTCATCAAGTCAATGCCGTTGCGCGCATCGTCGAGGTGGTAGTCGGCCAGAACCAGTTGCGGCAATCCGTCCTGCTCGATTCGCCGAACCGCCTCTTCCTCGTTGCCGGCAAGGCTCACTCGACAGCCCCAGGGTTCGATCAGGGAACGCATACCGCTGAGAATGTCCGGTTCATTGTCAATGCAAAGCACGTGCAGCCCGGCAAGGTCACGGCTGCGTCGTTTGCCCGTGCGGAGCGGCGCTGATGCCATGACTCGACCGCTGGCCATCGGCACCGTGATGCCGAAAGCCGTGCCCCGCCCGGGCACCGACCTCAGACTGACCGGATGGTCGAGCATGCGTGCGATTCGCTCAACAATGGCCAGCCCCAGTCCGAGCCCGCGCTCCTGGCTGCTTCGCGACTCCTGGAGTCGATGAAACTCGCGAAAAATCAGTGCGGTCTGATCGGCCGGAATGCCGCCGCCGGTATCGACGACCTGGATCAATAGCTGGCCCTCGCGCCTTCGGCAGCCCATCAGCACACCGCCCGACCGCGTATAGCGCAGGGCATTGGAGAGAAAATTCTGCAGGACCCGCCGTAGCAGCTTGGGGTCGGAGACCACCCAGGCGCTGCAGTCGACCCGGTCAAAGCGCAGCCCGCGCCCAAGGGCGACCGGGCTGAACTCGGCGTGCAGGGTTTCGAGCAGATCGCGAATAGCGAATTCGCCGACATCAATCGGCATGGCTCCCGCATCCAGCCTGGAAATGTCGAGCAGGGTGCTCAGCAGTTCTTCAGCGCTGCGGATCGAGCCGTCCAGACGATCAACCAGGTGACGCTGCTCGCTATCCAGACCATGCTGCTGCTCCAGCGCCGACACGAAAAGGCGGGCTGCGTTGAGCGGCTGCAGCAGATCGTGACTGGCTGCGGCCAAAAAGCGGGTCTTGGACTGATTGGCTTCGTCGGCTTCATGCTTGGCCTGACGCAGCGCTTCTTCCACCCGCGCGCGCACCCGGTTTTCCTGACTCAAGGTGCGATTGAGCTCGGTCAACTCGCGGGTCCTTTCAACGACCCGGCGCTCGAGCTGATCCTTGGCTTCCTTGAGCTTCAGCTCGGCCCGGCGCCGCTCGGTGATGTCCTGCAGCAGGGAGAAAAAGCCCTGCACCTCGCCGCGCTTGTTGAACTGAGGGATATAGGTCGCCACGGCATAACGCTGGCGATTGTCGGCGTCGCGCAGCTCAAGCTCGAAATCCTGCCGCTCTCCGGCCAGTGCACCTTCAAGGTAGGGCGATCGGCGCAGCATTTCGTGTTGGTCAAATACTTCATGAAGGTGACGGCCGCTGAGTTCGGAACGTTCCAGACCCAGCATGTTTTCGTAAGCGCGGTTGGTGAAACGAAAGCACAGGTCACGATCAACGTAGGCCAGCAGCGCCGGCACGTTGTCGGTGTAGAAGCGGATATTGCGTTCGCTTTCGCGCAGCGCTTCCTCGGCGCGTTCGCGGTCGGTCACGTCGGTGAAGCTGGTGACGAATCCCCCTCCCGGCATGGGGTTGCCGCGGATTTCGACCACCCTGCCGTCACCGGTATGGCGCTCGAAAAAGTGAGGGCTGCCCCGGCGCATCCAGTAAAGGCGCCGCTCGACCAACTCGTCGACTTGCCCTTCGCCCATCATGCCGCGCCGCGCGTTGTACTCCAGAAGCTCGCGAACCGGTCGACCAATCCGCACCAGCCCGTCGGGATAATCGAACAACTCCAGGTAGGCACGATTCCAGGCCACGAGGCGCAGATCGCCGTCGACGACGCTGATCCCTTCGGCCAGATTTTCAAGCGCCGACTGCAGCAGACCGTGGCGAAACTTGAGCTTCTGCGAGGTCTGATCGAGCAAACTGGCGACCTGGTCGACGCCGAGCCCGCTCCCGGTCAGGGCCGAAGCCAGCACCAGCCGCGCCGAGCTGGCGCCGATCACCGAAGACAAAACGCGCTCCGTGTGGTGGACCAGCGCAGCGTCGGCCGGCTGCTGTTCGGCAATCGGCCCGTGCTCGAGCTTGAAGTAGCTGGCATAGGCCTGGCGGGTCTGCTCATCGCCGAGGAAGCGACGCGTCAGATTAAGAAAATCGCCCACCGTGGCGATACCGGCGCGCGGCACAGAGTCGGTACCCGGCCCGCTGGCCACCCCGACATAGGCGTTGGCCTGGATGCGGTCGATGGTGCGCACCGGACCCATCCGCGAGGCCAGCATCATGACCAGCGTGTTCAAAACCAGTGACCAGAACACCCCGTGCGTCAATGGATCGCCGAACCCCAGCCCGAAAAGCTGTTCCGGACGCAGCAGCGCCAGCCCCATCGGCCCGCTCTCCAACCAGCTCTGCCCAACCTCCAGCGATCGCGCCATGATCGGCAGCAAAAGCGTGTAAAGCCAAATCGCGAAACCCGCCCAGAGCCCCCAGAAGGCGCCATGGCGAGTGACTTTTCGCGACCACAGCGCCGCGATCATCAGCGGTGCGAACTGAGCCACGGCAGCGAATGACAAAAGGCCGATGCCGGCCAGGCTTTCGGTATAGGCGAACAGGCGGTACCAGATCCAGGCCAGCAGCAGCAGCCCAACGATGACGACGCGGCGGACTTTGAGCAGCAGGCGCCCCAGGTCAGCCCCGTTGCCCTGCCCGGCCGCTCGCAAGCGCAGCAACAACGGCATGACCAGGTCATTCGACACCATGGTTGACAGC